>JBIKVX010000210.1:0-3884 GCA_044356625.1 Flavobacteriales bacterium
CAAGGCGCCATATTGTATGCTCCGTAAAACTTTCCATATTGACCCGTGAAATCTTCATGATGAAGGTGAAGCCAATCGTATTCAGGGAGTTTTCCAGTTATAATTTCTTCATCATAAATATTCGTGTACGGAATTTCAGCATAGGTAAGTACCAACGTTACTGCATCGTCCCAAGGCTGCTTGCCTAGCGGAGTGTAAACAGCAATCTTCGGAGCCACTTCCAACTTCACCTTTTCCATGTTCACTTCAGGGTCAGCAATTTCTCTATAAATAGCGTCAACCTGCGCATCGGCAATCACTTGAAAACTTACTCCTCGCTCGGTGCACTTTTTTTGAATACTCGGAATGTTGTCCATTAAGAAACTTCCCCCTCGGTAATTCAACAACCATTCAATCGGAAGCTTTTGCTCCAAAACCCAATAGGCAATGCCGTATGACTTAATATGGTTCTGCTGCGATTCGTCCATTGGAATAAGCAACATGCCCGCATAGCAGGAGTTTCCCAATAGGGCAAAAGCTAATATTACAAGATATTTGCGCATGCTTCAAAGATAGTCACGACGAAGAACAACGCAAAGCATAATAAATTGTGTGTGCTTTTGGTTGAAAAGTCGGTTTGACCTTCCTCATGCGAATGGCTAACTTTGCAAAAAAAATAACCACACCATGAAATTTTTCATCGACACAGCGAATCTTGATCAAATTAGAGAAGCACAAGACTTGGGCGTTCTTGACGGAGTAACAACAAATCCTAGCTTAATGGCGAAGGAAGGAATCTCTGGAACAGATCGCGTAATGAAACACTACGTTGATATTTGCGAAATTGTAGGGGACGGCGATGTAAGTGCGGAAGTGATTGCTACTGATTTCGAAGGCATGGTGAAAGAGGGGGAAGATTTGGCTGCTTTGCACGAGAACATCGTGGTGAAAGTTCCAATGACAAAAGATGGAATTAAGGCAATTCGCTATTTCACAGATAAGGGAATTCGTACAAATTGCACATTGATATTCTCAGCTGGACAAGCCTTGTTGGCTGCGAAAGCAGGAGCATCGTATGTGAGTCCATTCGTGGGTCGCTTAGATGATATTTCAACAGACGGAATTGATTTGATTGAACAAATCAGAACCATCTATGACAACTACGGTTTCGATACTGAAATTCTTGCAGCTTCTGTTCGTCACCCGATGCACATCATTGCTTGTGCAGAGATTGGAGCAGATGTAATGACAGGTCCATTAAGCGTGATCTTACAATTGTTGAAGCACCCATTGACAGACATCGGTTTGGCGCAGTTCCTTGCCGATCACAAGAAGGCTGCTGAAGCGAAATAATTTTGATTTCCATATCAGACAACAACGCTGATTACACAGCGGCGCAAATTATTCGCAAGCAAGGAGTTTGTATTCTTCCAACAGATACAGTTTATGCTTTCGCGTGTGCGTTGTCAGATAAAAAGGCAATAGAGAAAATGGCTCAATTGAAAGGCGTGCGTTTAGATAACGCGCGCTTTTCTATTGTTTGCAACGACCTTTCTCACTTAGCAACATTCTCCAAACCCATTTCAACCCCGTATTATCGTGCGTTGAAGAGGCATACGCCGGGTATGTTTACTTTTTTGCTGGAAGCCAGCAGCTTGGTTCCAAAGCTTTTTACTTCACGCAGAACGACCATTGGTCTTCGTGTTCCCGATCATGATTTTCTTCAAAGAGTCCTAACACAATTGGGCGAACCCCTTGTGGTTTCGTCGGTTCATAGAAAAGAAAACGCGGAAGAATATCCGCTGGAGGCCATCGATCTTGAAGAAGACTGGTCTAACGATGTGGCTGAAATTTTCTTCGAAGACACTTCGAAAATGCTACTTTCAACAGTTGTTGATTTTTCCGGATTGAATCCGTTGGTTGTTCGCCAAGGGGCGGGGGAGTGGAATCCTTGAACAATAACCATAAACAATTGCTCGTTCGCAAGTTTCATAAATAGCCCATTCTCACGAAAGTGGTCTTGGTAATTTCACATTGACAAATTGTGACTATGAGAAAAATTGCACTGGGTTTTGTATTATTTGTTCTGAGCGCCACTTCCGTGTTTGCTCAGAAGTCTTATGAAAAGGTTGTTCCTGAGCGAATCTATCGCGAAGCACTTAACCTTTTTGAAAATGAAAAATTCGTGCCGGCGAAAGAAGCGTTCGAAAGATATCTTTCAATTACTTCTGGCAACGACGGTTATAGAACAGGTGCGGAATACCACCAAGGTCTTTGTGCCATGTATCTGTTTCATAAAGATGCTGAATTTTTGCTCACCAATTTTGTTAGAAACCATCCCGATTCGCATTGGTGTCAAAATGTTTATTTAGAGCTTGCAAATTTTAAATTCAAGAATAAAGCATACAGGCTAGCACTTGAATGGTTTGATAAGGTTGAAGAGAAACAGCTATTAGAAGAAGAGCGTGCCTCTTATTATTACAAAAGTGGATTTGCTAAATTTCAACTGCAGGAATTTTCAGATGCACGTTTGAAATTTAACAAAGTAAAAGACGGAGATTCCGAATTCGCCGCGTCTGCAACCTATTATTATGCCTACATGGCCTACACCAACAAAGACTATCAAGTAGCGTTGGAGTCTTTTCAGAAATTGAAAGAAAATGAGGCGTTTAAGGCTGTAGTTCCCTATTTTATATCACAGATTTATTATTTGCAGAAGCGTTTCGATGAATTATTGGCATACGCTCCGGCAATTATCAACGCTGAAGAAAATGTCAAGAATAATTTCCCTGAGCAAAATGGCGAAATAGCCCACTTGATAGGCGATGCCTATTTCATTTTAGAGAATTATTCAGCCTCGTTGCCTTATTTGGAAAAATACCACATGTCTTTGCCAAAGAAAGACAAACCGTCAGCAGAGGATTCATACCAATTGGGATTTTGCCGCTACCGCAACGGCAACTTCGAAGGTGCAATTTCTGCCTATAATAATTGTACGAAGGAAGATTCCCCCACTTCTCAATTGGCCAATTACAACATTGGAGATTGTTATTTAAAGTTGGATCAAAAAGAGCATGCGCGTACGGCTTTCGAGGCAGCCTCAAAGCAAACGTATAATATCGATGTGCAGGAAGACGCATTATTCAACTATGCGAAATTAGCTTTTGAACTTTCATACAACCCTTTCCATGAGGCCATTTCAGCGTTTGAAGTGTACCTAGAAAAATACCCAAATTCGGCTCGTCACGACGAAGCTTATGAATTCTTGTTAAATGTGTATTTGAAAACAAGAAACTATGAGCGGGCCTTGTCTTCATTGGATAAAATGAAGGTGAAAGATATTCGTGCGAAAACATCTTATCAGATAGTTGCTTTCAATAGAGGTGTTGAATTGTATCAAGCCGAGAGCTTGGCGAAATCCGAAGAGTTCTTTTCGAGGTCGTTGGAATATCCGATGAACACGTATTTAATGGCGCAAGCGAAATACTGGTTGGGTGAAATCAATTACCGTCAAAATAAATACCCAAAGGCCAAGGAGTTTTACCAAGCCTGCATCGCAGAGCCTGCAGCCTTTAACTCGGAATATTATGCATTGTCAAACTACAGCTTGGGCTATACGTTTTTCAAATTAGGCGTAGCACAAAGAGATTACGATGAATCGAAACAGTATTATGTAAATGCAAATACAGCCTTCAGAAAATTCGTTGATTCTAAGGAAGCCGACGATTTGAAAAAAGGTGATGCGTATTTGCGTATTGGCGATTGCTTCTTTGTGGCCAAGAGTTATAAGCAGGCAATAGAAAGTTACTCGAAAGGAAGCCCGGCTCAGAAGGATTATATCGTTTTTCAAAAGGCATTGTGTGAAGGATATGAAGGACATAATTCTGCTAAAATCAATTTATTGA
>JBIKVX010000211.1:0-3881 GCA_044356625.1 Flavobacteriales bacterium
TCCTATGATGGAATTGGTGAAGAAATTCGGATCTCCTTTGAAGTTTACTTATTTGCCGAAAATTACTGAGAACATTAATCGCGCGAAAGAGTGGTTCGACAAAGGAAAACAAGAAGTCGGCTATGAAGGTGAATACCATTATTGCTATTGCACAAAGAGTTCTCACTTCAGATACGTGTTGGAAGAAGTGCTGAAGAACAAAGTTCATTTGGAAACTTCTTCAGCTTATGACATTGATTTGATCAAGCGTTTATATACGTTGAAGAAAATCACGAAAGAGCAAACAATAGTGTGTAACGGATTCAAGAAGGAAGAATACGTGCAGCGCATTTTGGATTTGAAGGAAAATGGATTCGAGAATATTATTCCAGTTATAGACAATGCCTATGAATTGAATGTGTTTAAAGAAAGAGCTACATCGCCTTTAAACATTGGGATTCGTATTGCGAGTGAAGAAGAACCGAAGTTCGAGTTCTACACTTCTCGATTGGGAATTGGTTACAAGAATATCACGAAGTTCTACAAGAAAGTCATTCACGACGATCCGAATTTGAAATTGAAAATGCTTCACTTCTTCATCAATAGCGGCATCAAAGACACCGCCTATTATTGGAACGAATTGGTGAAGTGTTTGAAAGTGTATTGCGAATTGCGTGAGATTTGTCCAACCCTCGATAGCTTGAACATCGGAGGCGGCTTCCCCATCAAAACTTCCATTGCATTCAGCTTCGACTATCAGTATATGGTGACTGAAATCTTAAGACAAATCAAAGCGGCTTGTGAAGATGCTGGTGTTCCTGTCCCGAATATCTTCACTGAATTCGGTTCTTTCACCGTTGGAGAAAGTGGTGGAGCGATTTACAAAATTCTTTATCAGAAAGAACAGAACGATCGTGAGAAGTGGAACATGATTGACTCATCTTTCATGACCACATTGCCCGACACATGGGCGATTAACAAAAAATTCATTATGCTACCTCTCAACAATTGGGACGAAGTATATGAGCGCGTATTCTTGGGCGGATTGACGTGCGATTCAGATGACTATTACAATTCAGAGCAGCACACGAATGCGATATACTTGCCGAGATTTTATCCAGATCAAGACCAATACATTGGTTTTTTCAACACAGGCGCTTATCAAGATACCCTCGGTGGTTTTGGAGGAATTCATCACTGCCTTGTTCCTCAGCCAAGGCATATTTTAATAGATAGAGACACAAAGGGGAAGATCAAGTACAAAGAATTCGCTCCCGAGCAAAAGCCAAAAGACATCTTAGAAATTTTAGGATATTACAATGATTAAAAGAAACTCAAGTATTCATCTTGTTGTTGTTCTGATATTAATAATATCGGCGTTTACTTATAAGAATGGCATTCTCGATTTCGTGAAGCAGTTTTCTTATGTCGCCTACCTGGCAGAGTCTGTCTTCCGAATTGTTATTACTATTTTAATTACAGATATTATTCATCAGAGCGTGGTACTCCTCTATCGCTCTGAGTTGGTTGGAAAAAGAGATAATTTTCTATACGGAATAGGACACATTAAAACCGTTCTTTACGCACTTTACGCAGGGCTTTTGCTATTGGCTGTTCTAAACATTTCTCTCGAAAAGGCTTTAACCACGCTTTCCCTGCTTGCCGCCGCAATTGTTTTAATCGCGAAAGACTACATTTCAAACTTCATCAATGGAATGTATATGACCTTTGCGCGAGTTGTAAATATTGGTGACGAAGTTTCGATTGGACAGCATAAGGGAAAGATCCGAGATATAACGCTTTCTAGCGTTCACTTGATAAATGAAGACGATGATCTTATTTACATTCCTAATAGCGTAGTATTCTCCTCGGAAATTGTTAATTACACCCGAAGAGAAATTAAGAAAACCAGTCTCGATTTCGAAATTGATATTCTCGCAATTAATGACGTTGTAGCTTTCGAAAGCGAGATTGTTGAAGGCATGAACGAATTCCAATCTAACATAAAGCCAGGATCTTACAATTTAAAAGTCTTTGCCGTAACCAGCGAACTCGTGAAATTCAAATTTCAATATCTAGTCAATGAAGGAACCGATAAAGATTTGGAGCGAATCATTAAGCGTCGCACCATTCGTCACATTGTGAAATTGGTAAATGAGCGCACTGAAAAAGCTATCGCATAATTCGCTTTTTTCTTTCAACATTTCAAGCCTAAAAAAAATCATAAACTTTTTTGTTGAAAATTCGAATTGATGTTCGAATTTCGCAAACACTATGGGAAAATATTCTACAATGCGTGAGTTCATGGAGAGCAATTATTTGCACTTCAACTCTGCGGCTTTGGTTGACGCAGCCAAAGGTTACGAAGCACACTTAACAGAAGGTGGCAAAATGATGATCACCCTTGCTGGAGCTATGTCTACGGCAGAACTTGGGATTTCATTGGCCGAAATGATTCGCGCTGGAAAAGTGGATATCATTTCTTGCACAGGTGCGAACCTTGAAGAAGACCTTATGAATTTGGTTGCGCACGATCATTACGAGCGTGTGCCTAACTATAGAGATTTAACTCCGCAAGAAGAATGGGGATTGTTGGAGCGCGGATTGAATCGTGTTACTGACACTTGTATTCCTGAGGAAGAAGCATTCAGAAGATTGCAAAAGCACATTCATGCACTTTGGGCAGATGCTCAAGCAAAAGGAGAGCGTTACTTCCCGCATGAGTTCATGTACAAAATGATATTGAGCGGAGTGTTGGAGCAATACTATCAAATTGACCCGAAGAACTCTTGGATGATTGCTGCTGCAGAGGCCAACCTTCCGATTATTTGTCCAGGATGGGAAGATAGCACGATGGGAAATATTTTCGCGAGCTATTGCATCAAGGGTGAAATTCAGCCGACAACCATGAAAAGCGGAATTGAATACATGATGTGGTTAGCAGATTGGTACACCAAAAATTCAGGTGGAAAAGGCGTTGGATTCTTCCAGATTGGTGGAGGTATTGCGGGTGACTTCCCTATTTGTGTAGTTCCTATGCTATACCAAGATATGGAAATGCACGACATTCCTTTCTGGGGTTACTTCTGCCAGATTTCAGACAGCACAACCAGCTACGGTTCATACAGCGGAGCGGTTCCAAACGAAAAAATTACATGGGGTAAACTAGACATTAACACTCCTAAATTTATTATTGAAAGTGACGCAACCATCGTTGCTCCTCTTATTTTTGCTTGGCTATTAAATCACTAAGAGTTTTTACAGAATTATGAAACGCGTTATTAAAGATTACAACAACATCACAGATGAACACGCAGCTTTAATTCAAGCTGCTTATCCGAATGGGTTTGAAAATGAACATCTCGTATCTTTCACTACACCAAAAGGTGCTTTTATTAAAGCACTTGAGATTCGGACCGAAGACACGATTTACTTATTCAAGATTGACAAGAACATGAAGGTTGTTGAAGAGGAAGGACACGATGACGGTTTGAATTTAAATGACCTTGACGGATTCAAATCTGATGACGACTCTTCAGATGATGAAGACGATGAGGACACGGATACTTCAGACGATGCAGAAGATTCAAATGAATCTGATGAAGACGAAGACTAATACTTAAAAGCCCGAGAGGGCTTTTATTTTTTCAATCAAACAACCTTTTTACACAAACATTCCTCTAAGCTGTATGAAACACATTCTCGCCTTCTTCTTTGTCCTTGGATCTCTGGTAAGTTCTGCTCAATGCATTGATGCCTCACTCATTAACCTGGACGTTATGTGTCCTGCTATTTGGGCTCCCGTATGTGGATGTGATGGAAACACATATAGCAACACATGCGAGGCAACGAATTACGGCGGAGTTACCTCATGGACCGACGGAGAGTGTACCGGTTTGACT
>JBIKVX010000212.1:0-3871 GCA_044356625.1 Flavobacteriales bacterium
GAAGTAAATCCGACCTGCCTTGCTGCTACTGGCGTTAAACTTCGAAAGGGGTCATTCAACATGAGAATAAACATCCAAACGGCGATAACACTTACATATAACTTCCAAGACTTCCGTACACTTCGAAATGGATAAGACATTAATATAAGAACGACGATTCCTCCGAAAAACACGTCATGTCTTGAACCAATAAAAATGAGGTAGGAATTACAAAAAGCAAAGACACTCCAAAAAAAGAAACTTGGCTTTTTCACTTCAACCCAACGCGACTCTTTCCGAAGGCTTAATCCCAAATAGATGAACAAACACACTACCATGATCCAACAGGCATATTGGTGAATGACATAGCCACTCATGGTTGCAGCGCGCATATTCAAATAAACAGACTCATTCAGAATCAATGAATAGACGATTACATCTTTCACCAAATAACATGAAACAGCTAAAAAAAACAACGCCATTAAAGCGAATGCGTTTGAATTTAGAATCAGCTTCTTTCCGCTAGAAGGCTTGGGAACAAGTCCTTTCATTCTGAGCAGTCCAATCCAAATAAGACCTTGAAATAGTATAATAAACAAACCGTACATCCAAATTGTCTGCAGGTAAATCCCATCGAATTCAACCGGAAACATTTTTTCCAATAAATCATAATACTGAAATCCAACCGACTTACCTAATCCAGATAAATTATCGAAGGTGAACAACCAAGAACCCGCGAGCGACCAATAGTAGAAAATACCAGTAAAAACGGGAAAGACAATATTTCGTTCAACCTTCCAGATTCGAAACTGCAAATACAAAATCGCCAAGGAAATAATTACTATGGAGATTAGAATGCTCATTTCAATTTTTTAATGGTATAAAAGGTCTGAATAAAAGTAAGCAAACCTAAAATATTCACGGCTACGACGAAGTAATACAAATAAGAAACGATTCCAACATTGTTCATAGAACCATACAAAACCATTATCAGATATATCGCAAGAGAAATCAAAAGATTTGTGGCATTTTTTGCTTTAACATGAATGGCGTCAAGGAAGCTACGTAGGACAATGTAGACCACGTATCCGAAACTACCCAGCAACACCACTTTCGCTATTTCAAAAATTTCAGGACGGTAATTGCTTCCCAGAAGCATCGATAAAATAAAATGATGAAAACCTACAAAAATCAAATATCCCAATGCGGTTAAGACTAAGCTTGCTAAAACAAAAAAATAGAACCGCTGCTTGATCAAATTAAATTTCGATTCCGATAAAAACTTAGAAATCTCTGGCAAAAGTACAAGGCTTAACGGACCAAATGCAGCTCCGACTATATTAAACAGCGTAAGAGCATATGCAATGTCACCGCCTGCCAATAGATCATGCTGAACATACAATACAATGTATGTCGGAATAGTCAACAGCGCCAACAAAGCAAAATCACCAAATACTCGCGGTATGCCGTAGCTGAGGAGCACAGAAGAATCTTCCTTAAATAATTTCAGGTTAAATGTGATACTGTTTTTATACATAACAAAACCCGAAAAAAACAGACTGCTCGCAAAAATGAATAGGGCATTGAAATACAAATACTGTTGAACATCTTTTGAAACCGCAAGAACCGCAACAGGCAAAATCCCGATATTCAACAATTGAAATCCATTCGCCCACAAGACCTGCCCTTTACCGCGCAAGTAACCATAAACGATTGAATGAAACCCGTAACCAACTAACAATACCACCAAAGGCAAGATCAAGAAATAATAATTTTCATTTCCAAAAAACATATGCGCAATAAAGTTCCTGGTAAGAAACAATCCAACCACGAAAAACAGTCCCACTGCAGTCATAATTGTTAGAGCCGCAGGCAAAAAGGAATCTCTCTTCTGTTGAATGCTCATGTAGCGCGGAACCGCCACTCCTAACCCAAGCATAAGCAAGGGTTGCAAAAACGAGATGTTTCTTCGGGATAGGGTAAACTCACTGAACCCTTCGCTGTTTAGTTTCTCATTGGCCAATCTGAAAATAAAAAAACCAAGCAACAGAATTAGGAATTCAATTCCAAATGTTACAACGTAGTTCTTATATTTTTTTACAAAGCTCAATGGAAAGGAACATCTGTTAATTCTAACTATTGAAGCACAACATCAAATTACTTCTGTCTGAAATACAATCTCACCGGAACACCCGTTAAACGGAAGTTTTCACGAAGTTTATTTTCTAAGAAACGTTGGTAAGAAGAAACCACGTTTTGAGGCGTGTTACAGAAGAATGCAATGGCCGGACTCTTCGTTGGAAGCTGAGTGATGTACTTAATTTTCACTTCCTTGCCCTTCACAACCGGTGGCGGATAGGCTTGAATAATAGGTAACATAATATCGTTTAACTTAGAAGTAGAGAAGTGCTGCAAGCGATTCTCATAAACTTCCATAGCCGCTTCCAATGCTTTTAAAATACGCTGCTTGGTAATGTTCGATGTGAAGATGATTGGAACGTCGGTAAACGGTGCAATGCGCTTCTTAATCTCTTCGGTCATGACTTCAACACTCTTGTGATCCTTCTCTACCATATCCCACTTGTTCACCAAAATAACAATACCTCGGTTCGCTTCCGTGATTTCACCAAAGATGGTTAAGTCTTGCTTCGTAATTCCTTCCACCGCATCAATCAACAACATACAAACGTCTGAATTGCGAATAGACTTAATGGTACGAATGGCACTGAAAAATTCAATATCGTCTTCAATTTGTTTGCGCTTGCGCAATCCTGCAGTGTCGATCAACATCAACTCTTTGTTGAAGGCTTTGAAGTGCGTGTGAACCGCGTCGCGTGTGGTTCCTGCAACATCGGACACAATACTACGGCCGTTGCCCAACAAGGTGTTCAACAACGAAGATTTTCCTACGTTTGGTCTTCCAACAATGGCAATCTTCGGTAAGTCTGGCATTTCGGTCTCGTCAATCGAAGGCATCTCTTGAAGCAATTCGTCAAGTAAATCTCCCGATCCATATCCGTTGTTCGCACTAATGCTAAACAACTTTTCGCCGAATCCTAACGCGTAAAATTCAGTGGATAAAATTTCTTTGTCTGATGTGTCTACTTTGTTACAAACCAAGAGAATGGGTTTGTTTGAGCGACGAAGCATGTCTGCAATTTCTTCGTCCCACTCGGTCATACCTTCCTTCGCATCTACCATGAATAGAATGCGATCGGCTTCAGCAATTGCCAAACGAACCTGACTGTTAATGTCTTGTTCGAACGCGTCGTCGCTGTTCGTAACTACTCCACCAGTATCAACAACAATGAATTCTTTTCCACCCCATTGACCCGTTCCGTATTTACGATCACGGGTAACACCTGCCGTTGGTTCTACAATAGCATCTGATGTTTCAGTAAGACGATTAAATAACGATGACTTCCCTACATTCGGTCTACCAACAATAACAATAGTATAACTCATGCGGCAAAGATACGCACTTATGAACCGTTTCGGCCACTACAACGCCTACATTGGCTTGTTGTTCTGCATCCAACAATAAATTTTCTTGATTTGCGTGTCGGTTAATTTACCCGCATTCTTGGGCATAGCGCTGTAACCTGCATCGTGCTCAACCGAGCCCAAAATGGCATCGTTATTTGCCGAAGCGGCCCCTGAATAAGTACTTAAGTCTATTCCCGACGAATGGTATTGCGAACTGTGACAACCCGCAGTAGCACAATTCGCATCGTAAATCGGTTTAATGTCGTAGTTGTATGTTGGAATATTTCCCGTGCAATCATAGCCCTTTTGATATTTATCGCAACTGAATAATACAGAGGCCACAACTGAGATAACAACGAGTGATAGAAAAATCTTTTTCATGTTGAAGAATTTATACGAATGTACT
>JBIKVX010000213.1:0-3854 GCA_044356625.1 Flavobacteriales bacterium
CAGATAACGGTGAAGACCGAAAACTCTTCGTTCAGCAATTACGAAAAGGCGAGATCAATTATTTGTTTGTGGTTGACCTTTTCAATGAAGGTGTCGACATTCCTGAGATTGATACGCTCTTGTTTTTGCGTCCGACTGAAAGTTTAACTGTATTTCTTCAACAACTTGGAAGAGGATTGCGTTTGCATGAAGACAAAACGTGTCTAACGGTTTTAGATTTCGTGGGACAGCAGCATGCCGAATACAGCTTCGAACATAAGTTCCGAGCTATGTTGGGAAAGACGCATACCAAAGTGAAGGAAGAGCTCTTGAACGACTTCCCTCACCTGCCTTTGGGATGTTCTATTACACTGGAAGAAACTGCGAAAGTAACAATTCTGCGAAACATTCAGAACGCCTATGGTGCCGGTGAGAAATCGCTTTTGAAAGCGATGGAGCGTTTCAAACAGGACTACGACGTTCCTTTTACACTGAAGAATTTTTGCGAATACATGGGTATTGAATTGTATGCCCTTTACAAATCGAAGCAGTTATTTTTCGAGCTGAAAAACAAATCGGAAGGAACTGATTTTGTTCGAAATGAATTCAGCGAAAAGCTTGCACGAGCATTTGGAAACACTTGGTTGGGATCTGACTCCAAAAGTTATTTTGAATTTATTTTGAAATTTATTTCTGGGGAACCCATTAACGAAACTGAATTGAAAGTTGAGCAGCAAATGCTCATGCTCTATATAGATTTATTCGATGCGGCGCCGCAAGTTAATAAAGGCAGAGAATTGAAGAACTTGCTCATCTCTTATTTCTCAGATGTTGACATAAAAGAAGAAACGAAAAACTATTTTAACTATCGTTTAGAGAAATTGGAGTGTATTGAAAAATTCATTTCATTGAGACTTCCACATGCATTGAACCTTCATGGCCGATTTACACGGAATCAAATTTTAGCTGGCGTTTCGAAAAGTAGTTTAGGAAACAAGGATAGTAATCGTGAAGGGGTATGCCAAATTCATGAGCACAACACAGAACTATTCTTTGTTACACTTTTCAAAAAAGATGTGAATTTCAACTCAAGCACTATGTATCGAGATTATTTTATTAACGAACAACTTTTCCATTGGCAAAGTCAAAATAAAACCTCGCCCGAGAGCCCAGTAGGACTATCGTACATTAATCAGCGCTTGAATAACAAGGACATTCTCTTGTTTGTTCGTGAATCTTCTTCGGACGAAAACGGCGTAACCATGGGCTTTGTCTTTTGCGGTAAGCTCCACTACATCCAACACGAAGGTCGCAAGCCCATGAGCATTACTTGGCGCCTAGAGACTCCACCACCCGCTTTGCTTTTAGAAGAAGGGAAAAAATTGGGAGTTGGTTGATTAAACAAACTCAAAGATTTGATTTGAATTAATTTAAAAAGAGTCAATAAATGTATTTTGAAAATGCCAATTTAAATTTTGAATTTCAGGAAAAAAAACTTGAGATTCCGGCAATAATATATCAACTCCATTGAACCTATTCAAAGCAAAAGGTGTGTTATCTTCTCTCAGCTTTTTTGAAACTATTACTTTATAATTACTATCAATTGAAATTAACCCTCTATCAAATGCTCTATGCAAATTTGGACTAAGCGAAATCCCATTACTTATAGTATCGTCTTTAGAAACAGAAAATGGTACAATATGGCAAGCATCGACCATTTGGACATTAGATGTGCTTGCAACCTTCATTCTAGAAATGGCACAGGTATAACTGTATAGTTTCGGCACCTCCCTTTTAAAAATACTTCCTCTAACAAACAGTTCCTCTTGAACTTCTTCCTTGCTCAAGGAACTTTGAAGAGCTTCAATTCTAGATTGGTATTCAGCCTGACTCTCATGAAGTATTTGATTCTCAATATTCTTTAGCAAACCATAATTAACCTTTATTTCTTTTTCATTTGGAAAATATGTTTTGACAAGAGTCATACGTAATACCCCATTTGTTAAGGGGTCATTCATGAGTAAAAACAATTCAGGATCTATCTCAGCATACAATAATGCGTCATTTAGTGCACTTAAACTTTTAACACTATGTGAGGTTGTTAATGCTACTTCGTATCCAGGCTTACAGACAAGGTTCCAAAACGGTTCTGTGCGCATGTGGTAAAAAGGCAATGCAAAGTTCATTTGATGCAACGTGATCACCAATTTTGACCAATACTCTTTGAAGCACATAATGAGTTCTGGAGTTATTTCAATTTGATTAGAAATAATCTCGCCTCTTGAAACACCTTCTAAAATAGATAACAACAAAATAGGTTTGTGTGGTGCGCCACCATACTGATATGCCCTTTTCAATTTTGTAAATTGAAGATTATATTTTGAAATTGAATTAATCATTTGCCATTGCTCCTTGGAAAAACTCCCTCGTCTCCTCATCACTACTATAAACCAAACATCCCTTCATCCCTCTTGTCATCAGCGTACGATAGGTGTTCTTAATTATTAAATCCGCTATTTCTTGTCCCTTCTGCGGGTCGCGTTTCATGAGGGATTTCATGCCGTGAACACTCTTGTCGCTGCTGGCGCGATATTCGGGTCTGCAAATCCACTGGCCGTTACGGATGACCATATCGGGGCCGATTATGACTCCAACATAATCAACCTCTAAGCCTTGACAGGTATGAATGCATCCAATCTGATTCACAGACTCTGGACTAATGATCCAAAGCATTCCGTCTTGCATTAAATTCCACTGCATACCGAAATCGTATTCCGGAAAAACAATGTCCATAGCCTTCTTATCCTTCTTCGAATTCCATGGCCAACAATATCCCGCCACCATGCGCGCGCGATTTCGTTCTGAATTGTATTCAGTTATTCGTTTGCGCAATTCATTCGGATCGTCGACCACTTCAAACTGATAATTCAATTCCTCAATATTCAAATTCGCAGTAGCACGAATTCCCAACATATTGTCTAACCAAGCCAAATAACCGTCGCTTCCATTGCAACGAAACTGACTTTCCAATTCCATGTAATGCACCTTCGCTCCTGCTCTATTCGCCCAAAATTCCACTTCCCCGCGCGAACCAATATCTTTCATAGTCACACGCTGGTCTTCGTCTACAAAAAAGATGGAACACTTAGCCGCTTCAATAATTTCCTTAATCTGATTCTCGCCCAAATTCGAAAACATTCCACTCTTCTCGTTCAATCGATGAGCTTCGTCTACAATCAAAGCATCGAACTCTCCATTCGGCGTATTGATGTATGCGCCCGATCCCTTGAACAAATTATTCACCCAAGACTTCGTGCGGTAACCTGTGAGCTTACTCGCATAGACATCGCGCGGAGCACTGTTCTTACTGACATACTGAACCAACTTCTGCTCGGCGGTTAACCGCGCCGTAAGCTGAATAGCGACAACCGACTTTCCGGTTCCTGGTCCGCCGCGAACTATTAGTACATTCTTATCCTTATGGGAAGAGGCATTCACCAAATTGCGCGCGTACTCAAAAGCAATTTTCTGATCGTCGATCATCACGAACTCTTCATTCCCATCTATCATCTTCGCAACACTATCCGCAATGGTCTTAGATGGACGAATTCGCCCATGTTCAATACGATACATGATGTTCGTTGGATCGCCGAATTTGACAAACGTCTTAATGAATTCCGCCAACTTCACCACATCGTTCTTAATGAACAACGGCGCCTTCTTCAGATGTTCGTGGTAAAAAGGAGAAATTAAATCTCCAGGCGTTTCGCAGTTATGCAAAAACGCACACGGCTGAAGAGAAATGTTTTGGTTGTACACTTCCTCATTGAATCCTTCCAACAAAGCAGCATAGCTCCAAGCCTGATAACTCGGAT
>JBIKVX010000214.1:0-3853 GCA_044356625.1 Flavobacteriales bacterium
GTATGAGCGCATGGCGGCCATTGGTCCGTGCGTTTCAATATTTGGATCAGCACGAACAAAACCCGATAATAAGTACTATTCAACCGCGAAGGAAATTGCATTCATGCTTACGCAAAAAGGTTATGGTGTTATTACTGGTGGCGGCCCAGGTATTATGGAAGCCGGAAACATTGGCGCGAAAGACGGACAAGGCGCAAGCGTAGGCTTAAACATTAAGCTACCTTTCGAACAATACCCGAACCCTTATATTGATTACGACAAGAGCATCAATTTCGATTATTTCTTCGTTCGTAAGGTAATGTTTGTGAAGTACAGCCAAGGGTTTGTTGTAATGCCCGGTGGATTCGGTACTCTCGATGAATTCTTCGAAGCGTTAACGCTTATTCAAACCTACAAGATTGGTCGCTTCCCCATTATTTTAGTTGGAAAATCTTTCTGGGAAGGATTGGTCGATTGGATTCGTAAGACCATCTTAGAGGAAGAGAACAACATCAATGAGGAAGATATGATGCTTTTCTCAGTGGTAGACACCGCGGAAGAGGCGGTGGAAGAGATTGATAAATTCTATTCGCAGTACTTGTTAAAACCAAACTTCTAATGTCTTCGTTTTTTCTAGCCATTCTTTCTCCTTCGAAACTCATGAACGAAACGGTTCAAGAGTTTACAGGCGTAGCAACAACGCCTCAATTCATTGCTGAAACAGAAACTCTCTGTTCTGAATTGAAAAAAGTTGCTGCTGCTGAATGGAAGCAAAAAATGAAAATTACAGGTGAACTCGCGTTGAATACACAAATGCGATTTCAAAAATGGAATAAAAAAGATTTGTCGAAGGGAATTCCTGCAGCGATGCTTTTCAGCGGCGAAGCTTTCAAATCGCTCGATGCTAAATCGTTTTCAAAAACAAGTTGGAAACAAGCGCAATCATCGCTTCGCATACTCAGCGGTTTTTATGGAGTTTTGAAGCCAACAGATGTGGTTCTTCCATACCGACTCATGGTTGGAACACCATACAAAACGAAATCAGGAAAGACACTTTATTCTTATTGGAGTGAAAACGTTTCAAAGAATCTTGAAAATGAAATTGCGCATAAAGGATATTTGTTGAACTTAGCTTCTGATGAGTATTTCAAACTCATCGACATGAAAAATTTCAACCGGAAAATTCTTCATTTCAAATTCTTTCAATCGAAGGGAAATGAACTCAAAAGCATTCCAACGTTTTCGAAACAAGCAAGAGGCAGCATGGCGCGTTTCGTAATTGAATCGAACGCAAAGTCAATAGCAGATCTTCAGAAATTCAAGGAAGAAGGCTATTCGTTCAATGAAAAATTGAGCGATGCGAATACCTTAGTCTTCGTTCGTTAATTAGAACAACCCGTTCAACTGCGCTTCAATACCGCTAATGATGGTGCCTAAGTCTTCAGGATTCTCATGGAAGCGATTGTTGTCGATGTCAATGATTAACAACTTACCCTTCGTGTATGTCGTAACCCAAGCCTCGTAACGCTCATTCAAACGCGTTAAATAATCTAAGCGAATGGCTTCTTCATACTCACGTCCGCGTTTTTGAATGTTCGTTACCAACGATGGAACTGAAGCACGCAAATAGATAAGCAAGTCTGGTGGAGTAATGAACTCATCCATAACTCCAAACAAATCTGAATAGTTTTCGAAATCACGAGTAGTCATTAAACCCATCGCATGCAAGTTCGGAGCGAAGATGTAGGCGTCTTCGTAAATGGTGCGGTCTTGCACAATTTTCTTCGACTTCTTCTTAATATCAATCAACTGTCTGAAACGACTTCTTAAGAAAAACACTTGCAAGTTGAACGACCAACGTTGCATGTCTTTGTAAAAATCACTTAAATACGGATTGTTATCTACTTCTTCAAAATGAGCGGTGTATTTGTAGTGCTTCGCGATTAAAGTCGTGAGCGTAGTCTTTCCTGAACCGATGTTCCCGGCAATGGCTATATGCATAATTCGTTTTGGTAATAATGAGGTTCGAAAGTAGAGAAAAAATGTGGATTTTCGAAGGGTTATTTCTCTAAGTTTTCAAGAATAGGTATTTCTCGCTTTATGCCCGTGGCTGGCTCGAAATAGAAGGGTTTGTCTTCACACATCATCCATTGAATTCCACGCATCAATTCATGTGTGTCGAAATAGCGAAAAATCTCGGGTTTAGGCTGGCTGTTGTCCCATGAAAAAAGCATGTTTCCCATTCGGAAATAAATAAAATTATTACACGGATAAACGGGGTCAGAGGTGGAATAGGTGGTGCCAGTTTCAAGTGTTCCAAAAAGAGAGAACAAGAGAATTCCTTTCTCCGCATCTATCAAATAAACACGCTGTCCGTTTTCAATAATTTGTTTGGGTTGAAGAGCAGACTTGGTGAGATATGAGAGATTCGCAGACTGGCTAAGTACCTCGAACTTTCTATTCGTGCGAATCAGCGTGCTTGAATTTGCGTCGTACAGCCACAGCGCATCGCCCTTCGAACCGGCCACACAAGTTATTTGACCTTGAAATTTTTCATTCAAGAATATAGGGTCTTCCAATACATTCAAATTGTTGTCGAAGAATACCAACGATCCTTGATCTTCAAAAAATAGAAACGGAACCAACGGATTTGTTAAGTCCAATTGCCCAGAAGTCCCGTATTGCAATGTACTCAGTCTGTAATCTATGTTGAAGTTGGAACTGTGCATTGAAATGTGATCGGTGCAAACGTCGTAGATGTTCCCTAGCGCATCGCATTGCACACGATGTTGCGCTTGTATGCGGAATACAAACGCAAATAGGCACATACACACAATCACGATGGACTTTCTCATTTATTCAATTCAATTAATTCTTCCAGCCACAGGCGATCTGTCGCTAATCTAGGTATTTTATGTTGTCCGCCTAATTTGTTTCGTTGCTTTAGCCAAGTATAAAACACATCTTTCTTTCCTTTATGAATAATTGGAAATCCTAAATTCAAATTTGTATTTCGCTTCGCGTCGTAATCCGAATTTTCGTCGCGTAAATTTTCATCCAACAAAAAACAAAACCGATCAAAATCAAAATCATTGTTTTCAAATTCAATGAACCACTCATGCGCCGCCGTTTCATTTTCATTCGGGAAAAAAGGAGCAACGGTATATTCCACTAAGTGAATGTTCATGTGCATGCAAGTGCGGCGCAACGCGCTTTCCGCGTTTTCCACCATGAGTTCTTCGCCGGTAAGATTAATGAATTGTTTCGTTCTTCCAACAATGCGAAAGCGGAAAGGGTAGAGGTGAGTGAAGCGAATGGTGTCTCCGATGATATATCTCCATAGCCCCGTGTTTGTTGTAATTACCAGCGCGTAAATGCGATTCAGTTCAACATCTTGAAGGCTCAAAACTCGTGGATTTTCGTTTTCCAATTCTTCCAATGGAATGAATTCGTAATAAACGCCGTAATCTAACATTAACAGCATTTCATTTGAATTCAACTGATCTTGAATGCCGAAAAAGCCTTCACTCGCATTGTACGTTTCGAAATAGTCTGTTGTTCCATTCGGAAGTATCGCATTGAACTGTTCGCGATAAGGCGCGAAGCTTATGCCTCCGTGCATGTACATCTGAAGGTTCGGCCAAACCTCATGAATGTGTTTTGCTTTTTTCAATTCAAGAATGCGACGAAGCAGAAGTAATGTCCAACTCGGCACTCCCGAGAGCACACGTACGTCTTCATTCATGGTATTGAGCGCCATGGCATCGAGTTTCTCTTCCCAATTATCCATGAGCGAAATCTCTCGCTGAGGAACGCGTTTCATTTCCACCCAAAACGGTAAATTCGAAATAATAATTCCACTTAAGTCGCCAAT
>JBIKVX010000215.1:0-3850 GCA_044356625.1 Flavobacteriales bacterium
TTGGATTCTTTATCCATTCTGGAGCAGTGATGGTTGTAATTACCACCTTGTTCTACATTCTTTTCAGTCATTACTTCGAATACAAGTACGCGTTCGACCACCTGAACACGGAGATGCCCATGAAGTATATCTTCTCGTGCATGTGGGAAGGACAAGAAGGTAGCTTTTTGTTGTGGTTATTTTGGCAAATGGTATTGGGACTCATCGTTCTGTTCACTGCCAAAAAATGGGAAGCAAGCGTAATGGCTGTAATTGCGCTCGTTCAGGTATTCCTTGCCTCAATGTTGCTCGGTGTTTATTTCGGAGACTTCCAATTTGGATCCTCACCTTTCGGATTGTTGCGTGAAGCTACATTGAATATAGGATTGCCCTGGACGCAAAATCCCGATTACTTAAGTTTATCGTTATTTCAAAACGGAAAAGGATTGAACCCTCTTCTACAAAATTATTGGATGACCATTCATCCGCCTACGTTATTCCTGGGCTTCGCCTCTACCCTAATACCTTTTGCATACGCCATTGCAGGATTGTGGAAAGGAGAACGTTCAGCATGGATGAAGCAAGCTGTGCCTTGGGCCTTTTTCGGAGTTATGATTTTAGGAACGGGAATCCTGATGGGAGGTGCATGGGCCTACGAAGCATTGGGCTTTGGCGGATTCTGGGCTTGGGATCCTGTAGAAAATGCCTCGCTTGTTCCGTGGTTAACCTTGGTTGCAGCAGCTCACCTTTTGGTTATAAATACAAAAAGAGAGACTTCCTTATTCAGCACGCTCATCTTAACGCTGAGCAGCTTTATCTTAATTGTTTATTCGACTTTCTTAACGCGCAGTGGGGTGCTTGGAGATAGCAGCGTTCACAGTTTCGTAGATAGCGGAATTCTAGCGCAGCTATTGGTGTATTTGCTCGTGTTCGTTGCGCTTTCAACATACATGATTGAGAATACTAAAGTTTGGAAAAATATTTATGCCGCGACCAGCGGAATTCTTTTACTCATTGCCATTGGACATTTAGCAACCGGAACTTTCCCAGAACCTGCTGAGGGTGAAAAGCCACTTCCCGGAGAAGGCACCTGGATTCCTGCATTAACTCTTCTTTTCATTTTACTCTCTGCCGTTTATCTTTTGGTGGCATACACCAAAAAGTACAAAACCAAAAAAGAAGATGAAGAGGAGTTGTGGAGCCGTGAGTTCTGGATGTTTTTAGGAACTTTAGTTCTATCGCTCTCTGCGATTCATATCACCTTCGTTACTTCTATTAATGTTTGGAACATTTTCCTTGTTCCTATGGAAGGAATGTTCAGTTGGATGCACACTACATTCAATTGGGAATTCGCAAAATCGTTGGCTGATCACAATTTCTCTGCAGCCTCGGGCGATGATCGATTCACTCAGTTTCATCAAGTTCAAGTTCCATTGACCATTGTGTTGCTTTTAATTATAGCCATTGGACAATGGCTGAAGTACAAGAAAACAGACACGAAAAAGTTCTTGAAATCTTTGGTAATTTCTTTCACTGCGGCATTCGTTCTAACCTTTGCATTCGTTGCTTTTCAAGAAAATTATCCGATACCATTGGCAATTCTATTCTTCGCAGGATTGTGGGCGCTGTTTGCTAACGCAGATTATGCTATTCGAATGGTGAAAGGAAAACTCGATCACATTGGCCCTAGCATTGCACACATTGGATTCGCTATGCTATTATTGGGGGCATTAATAAGCACTGGAAACAGCTACTTCATTTCGCGAAATGTGAATGGTGATATTACCCAAGTAAACGAGGAATTCAAGAACAACGAAGACCTCTTAATTCTTCAAGGCGACACTTTGCGGATGGGTGAGTATTTTGTTTCATTTCGAAATAAATACAAGGAAGGTTCTCACATTTATGCAATTGTAGATTATTTCGAAGTAAATCCAGCGAAATACACCGAAGGCTCCAAAGTGAAAATGAATGGAGATATTTTCCGTTGCAAGAAATCCCACACTGCTACAGACAACTTCTTAAAAGATTGGTCTGAAGATTCCTTGTGGACATTGGTTCCCGCGCCGACTCCGGAAGAATTACTGAATGCTAGTAAATGGAATTCAGGAAAAGCGGGTAAATTACTTTTTACACAGCAACCGAGCGTGCTGATGAGTCCGAAAGGAAATAGCCGTGAGCCCGATGTGAGACATGGGCTTGGACAAGATTTGTATTCCTACATCAAGTACATTGATATGGAAGACAAGAAAACTGCGGGGGAATTCAGCGAAGCGAAAACAGGAACCATTCAAATGGGTGAAGAAGTATTGTTGACTGAAGCTATTTCGCTCGTGCTCGATACTTTAATTGAAGTGCCGGACCTGCCTGCAAGCTTGCCTGCGGGTACCAAAGCTAAAAAAGGAATGTTGTATCTATCGGAAGGAAACAAGCTTGATTCAATTGAAGTGATGAGTGTTTTGGTGAAAGACAGTCTCGCCTTCCCTGTTCCCGATGTTGAAAGTAAAGTGTTCAACATGCGCTTTGCTATCCAAGAAACAAAAGAAGGAATCGAACTATCTGTCAAAGAAGGCAGCGGCAACAAACGAGAAATGCTTATTCTTTCTGCCGAAGTATTCCCTATGATTAACTTGCTTTGGTTGGGATGTTTGGTGATGGTTGTGGGAACAGTTCTCGCGATTAGACATCGCTACAAGCTACATCGGAGATGATCAATCTGACTTTGTCAGATCAATTGCTGCGCAATCAATCACCTGCGGTGATCAATCCTTTGGATTTATCGGAACGATTGATCGCAACGCGATTGATTCGAAGAATTAAACCGTAGGTTTTCGCCACTCTTACCCTCTCTTACCTTATAGACTGTGCTATCTATTAATTTTCTCTGACTTATCAGTCGGTAAATTCTGAATATCCAAAATCATAAACGCATCAATAGCATCATTGAATTTTCGATCACGATTGAATGCCAAGATTTTAGCATTTTGTGCAAGATACTTTTTATACAAAATAGGCATGGTCTTACCCATGGGCTCAATTTCAGCAAGTAGTTTATCGAACTTACGAATCTCTCCTCTTGAAGTTAGTATGAGTGCTTCCTTGTCTTCTTGACTAATTGTATTTCTTATTTTGGTTCTTGGTCGAACTAACTTCGACAATACCGGATCTCCATAATTTGTCTCAACAAATTCAATTACCAACTCCTTGGAAAGCGTTTGATAATCGTTGCTCATGGAAACCGGACCAATAATGTACTTCGTCTCTTTGAAGTTGCTAAGCAATTGAATAATACCTTCCCATAACAGGAATAAAGGCAAGCGCTGACGCTGGTATTCTACTGACACGAAAGATCTTCCCAATTCCATACTTATGTATAAATACGGATTGAAATCATCTTTGAACTTAAACAAGGTGTGCGTGTAAAAACCATGTTTACCATAGAATTCCATAATCTCGGCGCCTCTTCCAACACGATAAGCACCTGCCAACTTGCTATTGGCATGATCCCACAACACTAAGTGATAATAGTAATAGTCGAATTCATCAAGGTCACGAGAATTGTTGCTTCCTTCACCTACATCGCGAAAGGCAATCTCTCGCTCGCGACCAATCTCCAATAACAAATTCGGAATGGAAGAAGCTTTCAAGGCATAACATGAATACGTGCTGTTGTCGAATAACTTCGAATCTTCATTGGCATCTATTTCACCCTGAAGAATTAAAGAATCAATGGGCGCAGCGATTTCTTTGACGTCTTTAAACCTCTCTCTCAAATTTTGAAACAACTTCTTTTTTACATGAAGCTCCGAACCCAAACAATACACTTTAGCACGTAAGAACCTACCCAGTAATTCTGCATCTGAAATCAAAT
>JBIKVX010000256.1:0-2988 GCA_044356625.1 Flavobacteriales bacterium
TAGCGTTCGTGGTGATTTAAAGAAGTATGAATTTCTTCACACAAGCGAAGCACCTTCACGCTTGTCATAGACGTGTGCTTCTCGACATTCGCTTTAGGCTTGTGATATAGGGCTACGTATTTCTTGTAATCTTCAAGAAACTCTTGAATTTGCTGCTGACTTAACCGATTCCCTAAGAAAAGTGAAACCACCTCTGAGCCATTGGTTTTATTATCGCCCGAGATAATGGCGAATAACTTTAACAGGGCTTGCAGAATGGAAGAGTTCATAGTATTATTCTATCTGCAAGAAACACATTTTGGGGGAATGAAGAGATGAAGGGAAGGGGAAGTTTTCAACCTGTTTGAACTCACAAATTACTTTGTGATCAATCACCTTTGGTGATCAATCCTGCGGATCAATTGCTATGCAAACAATCACCTATGGTGATCAATCCTACGGATCAATTGCTATGCAAACAATCACCTATGGTGATCAATCCTACGGATCAATTGCTATGCAATCAATCGCTTCGCGATCAATCGTTCCGATAATTCTAATGACTGAACCTTAGGTTTGATTGCGAAGCAATTGATCACGAAGTGATTGATCCGCAGGATTGATTGCAACTAGTTGCAATTACCCGTGTAATCAAAACACCCTTTCCAATCCCCATTGTTATTTCCAGAGATATCTGGACCAAAGGTGAACGGACCGCCAATCATGCGTGGAGCGTCTTGGTTAACGCGGAAGTTGCCGTTGGCGTAATCGCAGAAGTACGGAGATTGGTTGTTCACCATACTTTCCCAAACGTTACCGTCGTCGGAAACGTCTTCGTCGGTATCTACGAGGCAGTATTTGAATTGCACTTGTTGAAGTTCGGGATCTTTGAGGTCTACCACGAATTCACTGAAGTCGCTGAGTGTGGCGTTGTTTCCCCACATAATACAATTGCGAAAAAGGCAATTCGTGAGGGTTCTGGTTTGAATATTCTGATTAATGTCTTCGTAATAATTGGTTAAATAGAATGCTGGAGCGGTGCGATTGCCGTTGTTCCAATAGTTTGCGAAAGTGCAATTGTCGAACTGATAAGTCCCGCCAACGCTCAGGTTCGCACAGCTTTCAGCGCAGTTGGTCACCAACAAATTATTTCCATAAATGGAAGAACCTTGGGCGAATAACCCCACACCCGACATGTTGTCGATCTTCGTGTTGGTGACAGAAAGTGCGAATCCGGTTGCGCTGGTATTTCCGAGTGTGTCGACCTGAATGCCCATTCCACCGTTTTTCAGAATAGCGTAATTGATAGAACTTGAATTGCATTGGTACAACCAAATTCCTCCGCGGGTAACGGAATAGATCCCCGGCCCTACTCCGGTTTCAATTTGCACATCGTACTGAATGCCCCATTGTCCGGGCAGTGTAGCATAGTCGGCGTCCAATCGATCGCCTTCGAAGACCACTTCGTTGTTCAAGCTGCCTTGAATGTTTAAAGAGCCTTTGTAGACAAACAGCCCGGATTTCGCATGGACATACACGTGTGTTCCTTCATTAATGGTAAGATTGCAACCTTCGTCTACTGCAACAATTCCGTAAATGACATGCGGTTTGTCGTTGTTCCATATGGCACCGCAAGGCAAGACGTAGAGTTCGTTCTGCGTGGTTCCTCCGTGAAAATACGCATCTTGTCCCCATGCGGCCAATTGCACCACTTGGTTGTTCCCGTTGGTGTTAAACAAGATTTGATCTTCAATGACGTATGGTGTATTCGAGTTTGTTGGATCTACGGTGACTTCAACAAAAATGAAAAGGCTATCTCCGGCTTCCAAGAATACATTTTCAAAGTGCGTCCCGTTATCTCCGTTTACGTTTATGCGAAACTGCGAATTCGCCCCACCCGCCAGGTCAATGGTTCCAATCTGAATGGCTTGCGCGTTATTGTTATACACCTTTACAATTTTAGTAACACTACCAATGGTGGTGAAAACCGTATCGAAAAGCAAGGTATCGGTCGAGAACTCAATCTTCGCAGAAGAGTCGGTCGTAATCTCGTCGCGTCTGCATGAAGACACGAAAACGATTACTGCGGTGATTAGAAAAAAGAAGAGGCTTTTTTTCATTTAACAAATATATGGCTTTAAGACATTCTCCCCCACCTATCAGTGGGGGCATTTCGGATGCCGCTCGCTGAGCGAGCTACTCATGCAACTAAAATGAGAATTACTTTTTTCATTGAAGAAATTTGCTTGAATGAACGAAGATTAGCAAGTGATATTGCTTCTAAAAGGGAAGAGACGGTAAGAAGAGGTAAGAGAGGGGAAGATATTATTCCTACTTCGTAATTCCTACTCCGTAATTCCTATTACATAATTGGAACAAGCTTCTAAGCTTCAAAAAAGAAATAATTCATTAAATTTGTTTCACCTTTGAAAAAGAAAAATACTTCTTCAAAAAAGAAAACAGCTACCGAACAACCAACTCGTATTCTTTTTCCAGAAAAATTAGAAAAAGCAAACGAATTACTTCGAAGAGTTGGAGTTCCTGAGAAAGCTTAAATACTCATGCGTTAAGGTCACAAATTGTGACCTTAGACAAAATGCAACGTGGATTAGTCCCAACAGGATTTGTACACAAATTGGAATCCAAACTTGTTATTTCTAAAATTCACATATTGAAATCATAGAAACGATAAAGAAAACAACTGTTTTCAATAAACATTTATGCCATTTTCTGTCATAGTCATTTTTCAAATTCTCTGAATTCCGAGTGCATTTTTGAACAAAAAAAACATGCAACGACTAATTACTGACGCCGTAAAACTTTCACACGAAAGTGCACTTTTGTGCGAAAAATGGCGCAAAGAGAAAAAGCTCTCCCCAATTGTTAATCAATTCTACCGCTCTTCAAATTCCATTTCAGCAAACATGCTGGAAGCGACTGCTGCGGAATCTGCAAAGGATAAAATTCATAAACTTTCGATTGCTCTTAAAGAATCACGCGAAACTTCTG
>JBIKVX010000021.1:0-13296 GCA_044356625.1 Flavobacteriales bacterium
ACATTCATAATCGAATAAACAACATTCACATTCGAATGCTTCGTGGCGTATTTCAAAACAATATCAATACCTTTTGCAAATCCGCTCTCAACAATAAAGTCTTTACGTAACAATTCCGGCTTATCCTGATTTTCTGCATCATCTGGAAAAATTTTATTCCGATTGGTGTTTGTTACTTGCTTGAAGTTTCTGTAATAACCTTCCACATTTAAATTCAATTGATCTGTTATGTCGAACTCAAAACCGGCAACCAAGTGTGACGCCTTTTGAAGTGAATTAGAAAGGTCTCGTGTAGAACCGTCTGGTCTTGTTACTGTATTTTGAATTTCGTCTGGACTCGCTAAAAACCCATAGAACAAATTCACAATATCTCTATCGCTATTTGTGGCCATTAAATTCTGAGAGTATATACCTGCTGCAGTCTTCAAACGCAATCGTTCGGTAGCCTTGTATTTGATACCAATACGCGGCTCAGGCGAAACGGCAGATAGGGAACTGTAGTATTGAAGGCGAAAACCAGGTTCGATAATAAGCTTTTTTCTGTTATACTTGTATGAAATGAATCCGTTCAACTCCGTAGTGTTCTGTTCAATGTCTATGCGAACACCTAGAGGATTAAACGTATTGAAGTTCGTGGAAAAACCAACTACTTCGACCCCATACTTAATGGCATCTTTACCCACACTGTAATTAAAATCTAATCCGAAATTGAAAGAAGTAATTCCACTCTCACGATCAGCAACAGACTCTTCCTGAAGAAGAATATTATATTTACTCCAAGCGAAATTTCCGTTAATCAAAACCGGCGAACTGGTCGGTACAACAACAAAATTTCCACCCGCACCCACGTTTTTCCAATTCAAATTTGAAAGCGCTTGATACTTATTTACTTTGTCGTCGAAGGAAAATCCAAATAAATTGAACTTGCTTCCGTTCGAACCACCGAAAGACAACTTACCATATAAATCGGTATAACTGAAAGGCAGACCGTTTCCGTCATTCACAAAAGGATAAACCCGCGGAGAAGTCTTATCGAGGTAACTATTCTTCGCACTCAATACGTAAGAAATTCCACTTCCGTTTTTAGAAAGTTTTTTCAATGGGCCTTCTAGCTGAATCTTTCCTCCAAATGGGCTAAAACCAATCTTACCGTCTTGACTTTTCTTATTTCCATCGCGGGTTGTAATGTCAATCACAGAAGATATCCTACCCCCGAATTGAGCACCGAAACCTCCTGTGTAAACGTCAGCATTTGAAATAATGTCTGTATCAAAGACTGAAAACAAGCCAATACTGTGGAACGGATTGTAGACAATCATTCCATCTAGTATTACCTTATTCTGCACAGGGCTTCCTCCGCGCACAAACACCTGCCCTCCTTGGTCTCCTGTTGAGATAAAACCAGGCAGTGTCGTTAATACTTGAACAATATCGGTTTGTCCGCCAAAAGAAGGAACTCGCTTAAAATCTTTTGGACGCAAGGTTTCGGAGGAAATATTTACATTGTTAACTTGCTCAGATCGTTGATCACTTATCTCCAAAACACCCATCATACTTGAACCCGATTCAAGAAGAACATTCGTTGAAAATAATTGTCCTTGCTTCACAGTAATAGTGTCGCGGTACTCACTAAAATTAATAATTTTCACAAAGAGAACATAGGTGCCCGGTTGAAGTTTCGTCAAACTGAAATAACCGTTTTCGTCAGTGCTTGTTGCTAAGGTTGTCCCTTCTAATGCAACCAAAGCCATTAAGACAGGTTCACCCTTTTCTTTGCTCTTAACAAATCCACGAATGGTACAATCTTGCGCCCGAACAAATAGTCCAAAAAACAAGGCCACAATAAATAACGTATTCTTCAACTTCATGATTTTCAATTCCAATAGTCGCGAAGATAGGTTACATCACTATTTATCCTTGCAAGGATTAGGTGCAAATTTCCTTTTTAATGGCAATTTCATGTTTGATTTTGACAGATAATAAATCTCTTCGTATCTTGGGCATTGTATTTGGCTAGCTCGAAAAAAAAACACCATGAAAAAAATACTCTTACTCTGCCTTATTCTAGGTTCCTTGAATAGCATAACTATTGCTCAAGATAAAACTCAGGGAAAATCAAAAAGCAAAACAATCGAACAAAAATTATTTCCTGATTTATTGGCGTTATTCGTTGATGAAAAATATGAGAAGTGCCTCTACAAAGCAGAGAAATACACGCTGAAGGAAGAAACTGCAAAACAGGCACTACCTTATCTTTTCATAAGCAGATGCTATTTTGAAATGTCGAAACGAGACGAGTTCAAAGAGAAATATCCAAATGCCGCTAAGGACTGCTTAAAATTCGCTACTAAATACAGTACAAAAGACAAGGAACGAACTTTTTACGCTGAACACGAAGATTATTTCACGGAAATAAGAAACAAAGCGATTGGTGAAGCAGAGCTTAGTATGGACAATAAGAAGTACTCACAAAGCAAGACCTATTATGATTATCTCACTGATTGGGATTCTAACGATGCTGGAGCTTGGATTATGATGGGGATCTGTTTCGAATTATCAAAGCAAAAGAAAGAGGCGGAAAACACACTCAAGAAAGCGCAAACACTACTCACCGAGAAAACATGTTCTGTTGAAATAAAAGGTCAAAAAGACTTATTGAAGAACGCTCTCATCGCATACGCTGATAAGTTATACACCGAAGGCAATTCTGCACAAGCAAAAATATGGTTGAACCTAGGTAAAGAATGGTTTATGGATGACAAGGAATACCAGGTAACGTATTCGCAATACGCAAACTAAGATTCATTGATATAACTAGAGAGCCACTTTCCAAAGTGGCTTTTTCTATTTGATAAATCTCCTCAGGGAATAGACAATTCCCCTTCCACCTTCAATTGAATAGTAAGGCAGCAGGTCACCCCCGAATGACCTGAAGAACACTTCTATTTCCGGTATCATAGACCCCTCAAAATCAAATGCTCTGCAACCTATTCTTTTGCTTTCTTGAATACAAAATTTCACACCGCAGGCAGAAAGGGCATTGTCGTTCTTCGCATTGCTTGATACCAAATAATAACAAACCCCATCTACAATTGCACAGAACGCCTGGTATTCCCCACCTTCAGCAATAACTGTAAAAGCAGACAAAGAATTCAATGCGTTAAATTTAGACAAAAGCTGTTCATGCCCTACTCCCTTTGATGAGGTCGACTGCATAAACAAATTCATTTCGCTAGGGTCAAACGGACGAACTTCAAACGAAAAATCTGATGACCGCTTCAACTTATTACGAAGTTTAGAATCGATCTTTTCCTCCCAATTATTCAAATCCAAAATACGGTAAGTGTATTTCGTTTTCGGAAAGGTACCCTTCCAAATAGCTTCTTGAAAATCTACGTATTCAACAGGAAAATCAAACTTCCAAAACCCCCACTTTCCATTTCCAACAAAAGAAAGCAACGCTTTTAAAACTTCCTTTTCTTTCGCGCGCTTGGTGGCTGGCTTATCGTATTCATTCAAAAAAGTTAACCAGCAATTCGGAAGGAAAGGCGGAGTTATTAGACTGTTCAGGATCTTCTTTCCAGACTCCCACACCCACATTACCGCAACCACCTCAGCGTCTTCCTTGAATTGCAAGACCTGCAACTCTGAGCCAAAAGCTTCACGAAGAAAAACAGGAAACCCTTTTTTTTCCCATTGAACTAAAGCTGAAGATGACGGTTCAATGACTATTTGCATTCGGAATTGTTTTATACGCTGAAATTAAGACTTGTTCCTCGACTTCCCAATTCAAAATTTTCTTGGCCGCTTTCAAATGCGGGATATAAACGCTTAAGTCTTCTTTCAACACATCACTTACAACTTCATTAATAGACTCTTCGTTCCATGTTGGGATTACCCTTCCAACTTTATATTCATTCACCAAAGCAGCGCAATCGGGAAGTGGATTGGTTAGCACCGGAATCTCCGATTGAATGTATTCGAATAATTTATTGGGAAGAGAAAATTCATAACTCAAACAGGTGGGCTCTACTGAATTAACTCCAACGTCGGCACTTCCGGTATACAAAGGAATTTCAGCATAAGAAACCGCAGGGACAAAGAAGATATTTTCGCTTCGTGAAGCATACTCTTCAATCTGTTCTTTCAATGCACCGAATCCCATGAAAACAATTATTGCATCTGTGGTTTGTCTTGCTTCGAAGGCATTTAATAATACCTGAATCCCTCGTCCCTTCGCCAACATTCCTTGATAAAGAAATACCATTTGATTTTTTTCTAAACCTAGTTTTTCGCGCAAGGTATTCGAGCGCGGAACTTCCATCTCATTTGGAAGATTTCGAATAAGTGCTACTGAAGACAATTTATACTTCCTTTTATAAAATTCTTGAATGGAAGGACTCACGGTAATGACCAATTCGGTCCAAGGAATAAATATTTTCTCTATAGAGCGAATCAAGAATCGCATGAAAGCCCCTTTACCGTTTCGGTGCGATTCGAGTTCGTGGCAATCGTAAACCAGTTTCAATTTCGGACGAGAAATTTTGGCAAGAATTCCAATCACAAAAGCTTCATAATCGTTGCAATGCCAAACATCTACCTTTCGATATTTTCGAATAGCTCGAAATGCAAATTCAAAATACTGAATGGCGCCTAGAAAAATATTCGTTCGCTTCCAACAATCAGACTTCACTGTGACCCTCTCCACTTCCACTCCATTGAAATTCTCTTGAGCCAGCACATCGCCTTTTTTCCAGGCAACAACCGTTGTGGAATATCCATTCGTCGAAAGGCTTTTAGCCATTCGATAAACACGATTGTCGTTTTTAAAATTCGTAACGAGTAACGAAATTATTTTCATACTTGCTCGTGATTCTTTCGTGTGTAACGTTCCAAAAAGAATAAAACAACAAGAATATTGAAAGAAAAATAAATAACCTTCGAGATCACCAAAAACTTCGTCGCTTCTAATTCATTCATTCCCCATATGTGTGCCAAATAAACCGCAACGATAGCCAAAATAAAATGAAGCGCATCAAGGAATAGACCTACACGTTGCATGTTAATTCGGTAGGTAATGAAGGCCAACGAAGAGGTTACAAAATTCAGAGCGAACCAGTAAATCAAGTACTTCAAATACACGAAAGAGTTTTCCCAAGGTTTTCCGAAAATAACACCCATCGTGTTTGCAGGAAGCATTTGAACAATGAAAACCATTCCAGCCGCAGCAACTAAAAAACGAAGGAGAACCTTGTAATACAAAGCGCGCAATTCCTTTGGATCTTCAATTTCAGAAATACGTTGAAAGAATACTTGCGAATAGGAGTTACTAACCACATTCAACGGAGCCATGAAAATTCTCCTGCATAACGCCATGAATCCGACAGCAACTAATCCGTAATACAACGTGAAGATTCCAACGTGTGCCCATTGCGCTAACCTATTCAGCACACTTCCCCAAATACTAAATAGGGGGTAGTCTTTATGAAGCACAGCCAAGGCCTTCATGCGCTCGTTGGAAAGGTTTTTTAATCCTTCCGGTTCCGACTTCAGGAACTTCCAAAATGCATAGATGCCGGCGGCAATAGCACCAATGACCGTAGAGAAAATCAATCCAGAGGTTCCCCAACCACCATAACCTGTTGCAATCTTTACTGGCTCGGAAGATACAGCTGACAATATTTTCGAATTAGCAGCAACCTTGTATTGTTTCAATCTTGAAAACCAATAATTGAAAACATTAAAAACAGCTGTAAAAAACAAGACTATTGGAATGGTCCATAGGTAAGCACCAATGGGCTCATTTGATAACCAAAAAGAAATATCCTTTGCAAAAAACCAGATGAAAACAGAGAGAACCAAGCATGAGTACAAGGCAACTTTCATTGCTAATCCGGCAATGTGACGTGCGTCGCTTTGCTCTTTCGGATGCATAATTGCAAACTCGTACTTCCCGGTAACCACAACAGAAAGGACGGTTACTAGCATGGTGTATTGTTCAAGAAGTGTGAAATCTTCTGGGGTAAATATCCGAGTAATAAACGGAGCTAAAATGAATACCAGTGCTTGTCCAATTATAGTTCCCGCCATTAGAGTGAATACATTTCGAATGTATTCAGCACGCATGAACTTGTTTAACGACTCGGATAGTCTGTATTTCATGAAGTGAATTAACTGTGGGTCTTTGCAGCAGAATAAATGCGCTCAATAATCTCCACCACTTTCAATCCTTCCAATGCGTTGGTGGTAATGTTAGACACACCGCTAATGGCTTCAACAACGTTCTGAATAATGTAAACATGATTAGCCGCACTGCCTTTGTAGTGACCGTAGTCATTCGCCGGATTTCCTTCAGCCAAAGCGGGCATGGTGTAATTTTCAATTTGACAATAAGCCACTTCGTTCATGTACTGTCCGCCAATTTTAACCGTTCCCTTTTCAGCAACTACCGTTAAGCTACTCTCGTAGTTCACACCACTCACTGCCGTTGAGAAATTTATCGACCCCATACCTCCTTCAACCAAATCAAACATAACAATTCCAGAATCTTCAAATTCTGTGGAATGCGTGTGATTGAAATCGTGTAGTCGCGTTTGAATATTATCAATGTCGCCGAATAACCAGTACATAATATCAATGAAATGCGAAAACTGCGTGAACAAGGTGCCGCCATCGAGATCTTTGGTTCCTTTCCATCCACCCTTTTTGTAATAGCGATCATCGCGGTTCCAAAATAGATCAATGTTCACCATATAAATCTTACCCAGCACTCCCGATTGAACCAACTCCTTCATCCATACGCTTGGCGGACTGTATCTGTTTTGCATTACACAGAAGACCTGCTTGTTTGCTCGAAGTGCCTCGAAAATAACTTTCTCGCCATCTGCTTTATTCAATGCCATTGGCTTTTCAACCACCACATGCTTTCCTGCTTTCAACGCGAGCAACGCATGCTGCGCATGAAGGCCGTTGGGGGTGCAAATACAAACGACATCAATCTCCTCATTCGCTAACATATCTTCCGGAGAATGATAAAAAGGAATGTCTTCGCCTAGGCCACATTCTTCTCGCGAACGAACATCGCACATCGCAGACAATTCAGTTTGTTCATTGCGTTGGACCATTTCAGCATGACGCTTTCCAATGTGCCCGGCACCAATAACGGCAAATTTAATTTTCTTCATAAAATTCTATCAAATACAAAAGTAGGGAGAACCCTTTGAATTAATCTCTTGGTGAGGGGTTCGATATGATAAAACCAAGGTTGAAAAGTATGCTCCACGGATTCTCTTTTTGCTCGTAATAATTTGCAGACAAACTCACCGGGCCAATTGGAGAATGGTAAACTACCGTTCCACTTCCCAATGTATAGGTCCTGTAAATATCAGATGAAGGAACTGCCGTGGCTTGAAATGGCTGATAAGCATAGACATCAGCCCGCAAATCAACATTTTTAGTAAGGTGCAACACCGGCGAGATTCCTACAGTAAAAAAAGAAGTTCCTCTATAGACCGGCATATAGAAGGTTTTGAATTCAGGGAAGAAACTTGGCGTAGGACTCATGATTGATGTGACAGTCGCATTCTGAAAATCTTTTTGCCCAGACCACAACACTTCAGCTTTTAGTCCGCAGGAAAATCGAGGTTGGTCAATGACATAATTCTCATAATACACGCGCATCTGCATCCATGAATGACCGTTTGTTAATGTATCTCTATTGTTACTTGTGCTACCAGGGATGGTATATTCATTTCCACTAACACCCTTTCCAACAACTTTTATTTGCGAGCCTGAAGATGCGTATTGAATTCGATTCAATGTACTTCTAACATAATTGAAACGGACCATTTTCGCATTGAACTCGGTGACATCTGCAGTATCAATACTTAAAAAATTCTTCGTCTGATAATAACTGTCGTTTTGATGCGTGTAAATCGCATCTATTTTAAACTTCGCCTTCCTTCCCGCGGGCAAAATCCAACTCGCTTCGCCAAACCGCTCATTCAATAAAACATATGACGGCTTAACATCTTCAAAAAAGGTTGTCAAACTCTTGTAATAATCCCAACGATTCCGAGTGAACGAAACTTCAAAGGCGACGGGCAAATTGAACAACATAATTTTCGAACGAGCCTTAGCTTGAACGGAGGCATAATACCTACCGAAGTAACTGTTAGCCTCAAGAACGGTGTTAACTCTTCCAAATAAGTTATATCGCAATCCAACGTAACCCGTATTGATTGATCGCGAACTAAAGTTCCCGCCAAATGCAACAGTCAAATCTTTCTCACGCTGCACGCTCAGATCCAAAACGTACTTCCCAGTTTCCGGTTTGAAGAACATTTTAGGATACACCGATTTTATGCTTCCATCTGCCAACACGCGAAAATAGGTCCGCTGCAAATCGTTCAATGAAATAGCACTTTCTTTCCTTCCTAAAAGTTCACGAACGTATTGTGTTTGTCCTTTAGGCAAGCCCTCTATACGAACTTCGTCTATCACCAGCGGAGCACATTTCACCCTAAATCTCTCTCGCTTATTCCTTAATTCTTTTGTAGAAACTTCTCTTTCAATCAATTTTTTTATTTGAGGAAGCGATCGCATTGTTGCAACGTAACCAGAATCTATTGCCGCCATAGAATTCGAAAACTCGAAGGTACCTGTGCTGCTGCTGTTGGGTTGAACAATAAAGACTTCTTCGCAAGGAATAAAAACTTCTTTTTGAGAGACAATCATCGCCTCCAATTGGGACATTAAGTCGTTCTCTTTCGGATCCGCGGGTATGCCCGAAACATTGCAGCCTAGTATTACATCTGGATGAAAATCTCTGTACATCACATCCATTGGGAAGTTGTTGTAAATACCCCCGTCGTAAAGTAATTTCCCATCAACTCTTCTTGGAGGAATGTAAAAAGGATAGGTACAAGATGCCCGAATAGCTTCATTCAACGAACCCGATTTGAAAATGACTTCCTTTTTGTCTTTCACATCGGCAGCAACACAGCGAAACGGTATGAACAAACTATCGAAATTTTGTCGAGCAGCTTCACTAGCCGCACTCAACAATTTCATATGAACCCAATCCATCAAAGCTGGGTTAATTAAATTAGTTGGAAGGGTATTCGAAATATTGTCTCCACCGGAATATTTCAAGCTGACCATGGAAGCAGTGGGCTCTGACTTCAAATAATAAAACTGCATATCAATGGGCAGATCCTCTCCTTCAGACAACATCATGAACTCTGGCGTTCTGCACAATGAATCCATTTGTCGGGTTGAATAACCTGCCGCATAAAAAGAGGCGATGACAGCACCCATGCTTGTCCCGCAGATATAATCGATCGGAACATTATTCTCTTCCAATGCACGAAGGAATCCAATATGAGCCATAGCCGTTGCCCCACCTCCACTTAGAACAACCCCTACACGCTGCGCGCTAGATCTATGCATCTGCATAGAAACGACCAAAAGCAATAAGGCCATGCGCAAAATTCTCATAGTGCAAAATTGCACCTACTTTTCCAATCATAGGTCATTAAAAGATAAAATTTCAAACATCACTTGTTTCTAATCCGAAATCGGAATAGCAGCGTACTTTTGCAGTATGAAATCGATCCGAAATAAGCGCCGGTTGCTCGGGGTACTTTACCTCATGGCTGCCTATCTCGTTTTTCAATTGGTTTGGTGGGGATGGCAATTGTATCGCCTACAATGTGCTTATTTGGAACACCTCAAAGCCGAGGGAGCTGCTCTTCCTGCCAATGCCCTTCGAAATAAAATATTTATGATCGTAGGCGAAGGCGGCGTTTTTCTTCTGCTCTTGTTTTTGGGGATTTGGTGGATTAAGAAAAACGTTTGGCAAGATTTGAAACGCGCACAAAAAGAAAAGAATTTTCTTCTTGCAGTTACGCACGAATTGAAGACTCCAATTGCTGCAATTCGTTTGAATACTCAAACACTAAAAAACCGCAAACTAACGGAAGAACAATCGCAAGACTTGTGCGCAGATATCATTACAGAATCTAATCGTCTTGAAACGTTGGTGAATAACATCTTGTTGGCTACACAATTTGAACAAAACACTGTCCTTGGAAATTGGCAAAAAACAGACTTATCCGCACTCGTTGAAACACAAATCAAACGATTCCAACAACTCTTCCATGAGCGAACTGTTAACTCGAACATTCAGTCGAACATTGAACTTGAAGCAGAGGAAAATATGTTGGTGAGCTTGCTTTTCAACCTACTTGAAAACGCCAATAAATACTCACCTGTTCCCGAGCCAATCTCGGTTACATTAAAGGCAAGTGAACACATAATTCTCTTGGAAATATCCGACCTTGGAATAGGCATTCCCATTGAAGAACGAAAATCTATTTTTGAAAAATTCCACAGAGTGGGTAACGAAGAAACACGCTCGCAAAAGGGAACGGGCCTAGGACTTTATATCGTGAAAGAAATTTGCAAAGCACATAAAGCAGAGATAAACATTAGCGACAATACCCCTCTAGGAAGTCGCTTTCAAATTACATTTTCAAAATGACAAAAAAAATAGGTCTTATTATTTTAGACGGATGGGGAATTGGAAGGAATGATCATTCAAACGCTATTCTTAGCGCGCAAACTCCGTTCACACATCACCTGAATAATACAGCAGCTCACGCGACCTTGCGCACAGATGGAGAATTCGTGGGTCTTCCTGAAGGACAAATGGGAAACAGTGAAGTAGGACACATGAACATTGGCGCCGGCCGCGTTGTGTATCAAGACTTAGTGAAAATTCACTTGAGCATTCGCAACAATGAGTTGCATAAAAATGAAGTACTCTTAGCTGCCCTTCAACATGCAAAAAAAGAAAATAAAAACGTTCACTTAATTGGTCTCGTTTCAGACGGAGGCGTGCATTCGCACATTAACCATTTGAAAGCGCTTGTTGACATTTGCGAGGAGCAAGAAATTTTGAAAGTCTTCATTCATGCCATTACAGATGGAAGAGACTGCGATCCGAAAAGCGGCGAGGGATTTATTGAAGATTTAGAAAATCACTTAGAAGGAACGCAAGCTAAAATTGCGAGTGTCGTTGGAAGGTACTTCGCCATGGATCGCGACAAACGCTGGGAGCGAGTGAAAAAAGCGTATGACTTGTTCGTGAATGGTTCTCACGAAAAAAGTCCTTCAGCATCACTAGCCGTTGCGCAATCTTACGTGAATGGTGTTACCGATGAATTCATTGAACCCATTCAAATTGAAGGAAACTATCAAGGCATTGAAGAAGGCGATATAGTTATTTGCTTCAACTTTAGAACCGATCGTTGCCGTGAAATTACCATGGCGCTTCACCAACAAAATTTTCCAGAATTCGGAATGAAGAAGCTTCCGCTTTATTATGTGACCATGACGCGTTACGACGATTCATTTCAAAACGTGCATATTCTTTTTGAAAAAGACAACCTTATGCACACCCTTGGAGAAACATTATCTGCCGCAAACAAAACGCAATTGCGCATTGCAGAGACTGAGAAATATCCGCATGTCACTTTCTTTTTCAATGGCGGAAGAGAAGAACCGTTTGAAGGGGAAAGCAGACTCATGGTTCCTTCACCGAAGGTGGCAACCTATGACCTTCAACCCGAAATGAGCGCGAAAGAAATTGCTTCTTCATGCATTCAATTCCTTCATGAAAAAACTCCCGATTTCTTCTGTTTGAATTTCGCTAATCCAGATATGGTTGGACACACTGGCGTATACGAAGCTATCGTGAAAGCCATTGAAACAACTGACGCGTGTCTACAACAAGTAGCAGAGACGGCCATTTCATTAGGTTATTCACTTATCGTAATTGCCGATCACGGGAACGCAGATTGCGCAGTAAACGAAGACGGTTCTCCGAATACCGCACACACCACGAACCCCGTTCCCGTGTGGATTGTAGACAAAGAAATCACAAAAGTGAACGACGGAAAATTGGCAGACGTTGCTCCTACTGTGCTTATACTTTTGGGAATAGAAAAACCCCAAACAATGTCTGGGGTTTCGCTTATCTAATGCTTAATTATTCTTAAGGTTTCTTGTGCATAACATGCACATAGCCTTCTCTGCTAATTCCGTCTGAACGATTGAATATCCAGAAGTATACACCGTCTTCAACATCTGTTCCGTTCCAAGGATTGTCATTGCTGTAATTCAGCGACTCGTACATAAGTCCACCCCAACGATTATAGATTCTCAATTGACTGTTTGGGAAACTTTCCAATCCCTTGATAATAAAACTTTCGTTGTTGTATTCATCAACATTAATCAAAAGAATATTTGGCTCTTCTGTATCGCAAACAGTCAAAATAAATGGGACAATACCCAATTGGTTGCATGCATCTGTAACAGAAACATCATAACTACCTCCAACAGTGCCGAAGACCGAATTGGTGATAACATTCACAAAGAAGGCTGCCGGATTTGATGGTGCAATAACATACGGCTCGAGACCGCCTGAAACCAAAACTTCAGAATCAATACCCGTGCACAAGTCTTGAGGACCTGCGAAAACAATTGCAGGGGGCTCGGTAATCAAAAATAAAGAAGAGTCTGAATTCCCACAAAAATCGGTAATGGTTAATTCATAATTCCCCGCGCTGCCGACTGAAAATATTTGCGTTGGATTTGTTCCAATTGTTGCACCCGAAGCATCTTGCCAATTGAATAGGTAATTAGGAACGCCATTTGAAATTAATGGTACCGCATTAACAGGGACAGAAGCATTTGGACAAAGATTCAAAATATCTGTAACAGGAGACAATTCGGTTGGAACATAATCCACAAGATTCAAGAACGCAGTAGCGGTATCTTGTAACTGAGTTGTTGGATTAAAATAGATAAAACCTATTTCAATGGTTTCATATCCGGCAGTTATATTTCCAAAAGTCACGGTTTGAGTTCCCTCAACAAGATTATCAATTATTCCGTTCACAAATAACGTGTCTGAAACTCCTGGAAATAAAATAATCTCAGTTACTCCGTTTGTATTGTAATCTTCATTAAACGTTGCTGTTCCAGAGAAGATAAGTTGAATGGTATCGTTCTCTAAAAGACATGGCGGAGGTGTAATCACGAATTGTCCGTTGTAACATCCTTCTCCTTCCAAAATAGAATTTGCTGGAAAACCAGGGATCGGACTTACTCCGGGATTCGTCACCGCCACCGATTCAATTAAACTTCCACCTACATTAAAACTACCTTCTTTCAAGAAAACTGCAGAGTCAAAAGCTGTGTCAGATACATCGGCAATGGCCAACTTAATGT
>JBIKVX010000216.1:0-3816 GCA_044356625.1 Flavobacteriales bacterium
TCTTTTACGCTATCCAATCAAGAATATTCAAGCAATGTAGCTTCAAGCCAAATTCAAACAAGCCTTGTCAATGCTTTTGCAAACGGATCTTTGCAAATGCGCAGAGCGCTTTTTCAAATTAATCCTACCGCAAGTCTTACGAATCTTCAATACGCCGATTGGAATCAACAAGTGCAATGGAAGGGTGGTTCCCTTTGGGCGTCATACATTCAAGATTTAGCAAAAGGAAAATTGAGAATGGTTTCATGGGTGAAGCCCGAATGGCGTTCTGATCGAAATCCTATTGTTAGTGGAGAAGTGGGAATGGAACTTCCATACAAAACAAAAAAAGTGAGTTCGCAATTATCGCTTTCCGGTAGCGTGAAATCGCGAATGCCTTCCGCCAATGATCTGTATTGGATTCAAGGAGGGAATCCTGAATTGCTTTCGGAAAAGGCTAAATGGGTTCAGTTCAAATGGGACAATGAAATGTCCATTCGAAAGGAAATGTCGATTCAATTTCAGATAAATGCAAAGGCAGGATCCGTTTCAAATTGGATTCAATGGTTGCCCATGCCAGAAGATATTTGGATGGCCAGCAATTTCAAATCCGTTGAAATGAAGCAATTGGAAGGTGTTGTTTCTTGGAAGACAAATTTGCGTGGCGGTTGGTTGAATCTTACGAGCAGAACAGAATGGACAAGTACGACTGCGATGAACATCGGTAGTCCAGGCGTCTTCGATATGGTTTACACACCTCGCCTTCGTAGCAGCGCTTCTGCGCAATACACACACAAGAGTTGGTCATTACTTTTTTCAGACACCTTTGTTTCGCAGCGCTATACCGATGAAGGGAATACGAGCTTTTATGCATTACCAAGTTTCAATTTGCTCAATGCAAGTTTGAATAAAGCATGGGAATTCAATAAGAATAAATTATCACTTCAATTTGAAGTGCAGAACATAACGAACGTTCAATACCAATGGATACGCGGATACGCGTTACCGGGTAGAGTCTACTCAATCGGAATTAAATTTTTCATTCACTAAAAAATAACAATTATGAAACTAAAGTTTTTATCAGTACTAATGTTTTCAATGATTCTGGTTTCTTGCGACAAATGCAAGACTGATGAGGAACCTGTTGCAGACTACTCTCAAGGCGCATTTATTGTCAACGAAGGGTCTTTCGGAAATCTGAACGGAAGTGTTACCTGGGCGCTCAATGGCGTTGTAGTCTCAAACCCGTTTGCTGAAGCGAATGGAACAGCTATGGGAGACGTTATTTCAGATTTCGATGTGGTGAATGGAAAGTTCTACGCCATATCCAATTCAACGGGAAAGGTTATTGTCATGAATGCAACAACATTCAAAGTTGAAGCGGAAATAACGGGATTCGCCTACCCGCGTTCGTTTCAATATGTTGGAAATGGAATGGCCGCAGTTACTGATGGCTCTTTAGATGGAAGTGTGAAATGGATTGACCTTGCAACCAACGCCATTGCAGCTTCTACGCCTGTAGGATTGGGTCCTGAAGGCATGTGCGTTTTGGGCAATCGATTGTATGTGTGTAACAGCGGTGGATGGGACATAGACAATCGTATTGCTGTAATTGATATTCCGTCTCAGTCCGTCCTTACCTACGTAAATGTGGCAGACAGACCAGTTGAAATTCAAGTAGACGCAAATGGTTATTTGTGGGCTTTGTGCAGCGGCGAGACACAGTATGATGAAAACTGGACGCAAATTATTGGACATACGCCTGCAGCTTTGGCGAAAGTGTATTCAGTGGATAATTCTGTCACGACATTCGATGTTGGTGTATTGGGAGATCATCCGTTGCACATGGCGAAAGACGAGACCAATCAGAAAATATACATTTCGAATACTACGCTTTTGGCTTTCGATATGCAAACAAATATATTTTCTGATTTTCTAACGGTGGCGTCCAATGGAGTTTCTGTTAATCCGACAACGCACGAGGTTTGGGTATCTAGTGAAACCAATTACGCTTCACCCTCAACTATGAAAGTATACAGTTCCGCAGGGACATACATAAAAGAAGTCACAGCGGGTATTGCTGCTTGGAAAGTAGAGTTCAATTGATATGATTCGAATAGGAGAACAAAAAAGCCGCTTGAAAAAGCGGCTTTTTTTCTATAAAAAAAATGCGATTAGTTCTGTTCTACGAATTTTCCGTTTTGCTTCAACAAGTGAATGTGTGCAGCAGAAGCGGTAAGATTTACATTGTTATTCGATTGGCAAACCACAACGCCTCCGGTGGTTGTGCGAACAGAATATGATATGCCAATTAAGGTTCTATTCGCGTCGAACTGCGGAGTATATTGAAAATCTAAACCTTGAGCGATCATGTCGTTGCGCAATTGGAACAACTGCTCGCGTGTGGTAGTTGTTGAAAGTGTTAGGTTTACTTCATTGCTTGTAACAATGTTTTGGGCCATAACAGAGGAGCCTATTGTAAGGGCTGCAGCAACTAAAAGAGAGCGAAGAGTTTTCATAAGTTTGAATCTTTAGACAATTATACAAATAGTTTTTATTGATTGGTGAGCGATTTGAAAAATAATCCTTCCGTTTTATGAACTATTTTCGCCACTCATTTTAATCCTAACGAAACATTGAGCCAAAAATTATCATCTACTGAATTACGCATTCAATTAATGTCTTCCGATGAATCAATAGCATTGAATGCAATTGAACAATTGAAGATAAATGGAAGGGCATCTGCCATTTCCCCTCTGTTGGAAGTTCTTGCATCTTCGGATCATTTATCAATGAAGAAAGAAGCGCGTGAAATGCTTTCAGCCATGCGTGTAAAAAACGCAGAGGAGGAATTGGTTCAAGCACTTTTCGATAATAAGTTTAAATCAATTCAGATTGAGATACTTCAGTTCTTGTGGAGCAATGGTTTTTCAGCAGCCGGACAGTTACATGTTTTGGTTGAAGTAGCTGTGAAAAATGGGTTTCAAGGCATGCTTGAACTTCTAAGTATTTTAGAAGTAGAAGAAGGCGTTTATTCTGAAGAGGAACAACTGGGAGCCATGAGTTTCTTGCGCAGCACTCCTCAGGAAAATTTCACTCGAGAAGAAAAAACCATCTTCAACGACATTCTTCGCACAATAGATACGCTTGTTATAAACGAGTAATCATCGCGCAGCGTCATCACGCAGTGTCATCAATCGCAGATTGTCATCACAGCGTGTTGTGTGATCACGCAGTGTCATCCGTGTAACGGTCATCACAACGTGTTGTGTCAACCGCGAAAGCGGTTATCTCACCAGAGTAACAGTCCCCTTATACTCTTCGGCTTCTCCGTTGAATCCTTTGATTTTCGCTACATAGCTATAGACGTCATTCGGACAGTAAGTTCCGTTATTACCTCTGCGATCCCCAACCCAAGCGTCATCAATGTTGGTAGAGAAATAAACTTGATCTCCCCAGCGATCGAAGATTCTAATTTCGTAAGTCAAGACACTACTAGCCTCAACCATAAACACATCATTCAATCCATCGTTGTTTGGAGTAAATGTGTTTGGAATATATAACAAAGGAGGGAAGGTAATAGTAAAGCTATTACTCGCGGTGCAACCAATTGAATTCGTTACATTGAAGTACACAGTAGACTCTCCAAATCCATCGAAAGTGTAATTTACACCTGGTGTCGTAATGACTTCACCACCTGGGAAAATCCACTCGTAATTGCAATTGATGCATGGAGGCGTATCGATGTTAATGAAATCATAGGTGTAACCAGCAGTGTTGTCAGCGGTAAACTGAGCATCTACCGGAATAACATCTACAAATACATTTTCAGCAATG
>JBIKVX010000022.1:0-13274 GCA_044356625.1 Flavobacteriales bacterium
CCAACAACATTTCTGCAAATAAATTCTCGTGCATGACACCGTCGATCTTCACGTGACTTGGCATAACAGTTAAACCCGTTACACGCGTCTTCAACCAAAAATCTTTTAGGTGAATAACCAAGAAAATCAAAATCAAAGTTCCCAACAAAGCCATGCTTCTTGAATACCACGTGCTGCTCGCAGATGGCTTGTTGTAAGCATATTTAATTGGACGTGCTTTACGATTTTGGAAGTAAAGCATTAGTCCGTCTACGATGTGAAGAATCAAACCCAAAAACAAACCAATTTCCATGGTTCGCACTATCAGATTGGTTCCCATGAAGTGTCCCCATTCGTTGAAGGTTTCCCCTCCATCGTTGAAGAAAATCATAGCGTTAATTCCCGCGTGAACGACTAGGAATGAAATAAGGAACAGGCCTGTTGCGGCCATCCAGTATTTCTTAATGAGTGATGATGTAAAAAGACCCATGTTGGTTTTTGTTTTGCAGTGCGAAAATACAATCGGAATGACTTATACAATAGATAAAATAATTTAGAATTTATTCAAATAATTAAACCACAACTTTTCATGCCCTCGACTTAACTGACGAAAATCAAGCGACTCTGTAACATTCGCCACAATGCACTTCGGTCAATCGCCCCACATTTGTTCTATAAAATTATTTCAAAATGAAACTCGAACAAATCTATACCAGCTGCATTGCCCATGCAGCGTATTATTTAGAGTCCAACGGTGAGGCTGCTATATTCGACCCACTTCGCGAAGTGCAGCCTTATCTAGACCGCGCAGCAAAGGACAATGCAACAATCAAATATGTTTTTGAAACGCATTTTCACGCCGACTTTGTAAGCGGTCACCTCGATTTAAAGAAGAAAGCGAATGCGGAAATCGTCTTCGGTCCAACGGCTAAACCCGGATATGTGGCGATCGTCGCTGAAGACAATCAAATTTTTCATGTTGGAAAGTGTAAGGTGAAGGTGATTCACACACCCGGACACACCCTAGAAAGCACCACCTATCTCATTATTGACGAAGAGGGAAAAGAGCACGGAATTATAACAGGAGACACGCTTTTCATTGGAGATGTCGGAAGACCTGATTTGGCCCAGCATGTCATTGCAGATTTAACACAAGACAAACTTGCAGGGTATCTTTTCGATTCGCTTCGAAACAAAATAATGCCTCTTAGCGATGATCTTATTGTTTACCCGAATCACGGCGCTGGTAGTGCTTGTGGAAAGATGATGAGTAAAGAAACCACAGACACCTTGGGCAATCAGAAAAGAGTCAACTACGCACTCGACCCAAAATTATCGAAGGAAAAGTTTATTGAAATTGTGCTAAGCGGACTCACCAATCCGCCGGTGTATTTCCCGCAGAATGTACTTCTTAATATTCGTGGATATGAAAGCCTTGATACTGTCCTTGCTCGAGCGCTTTCTCCCTTGAACGTAGATGCCTTCGAGGCGGCCGCGAATGAAACGGGAGCTCTAATTTTAGATACACGTGAAGCAAGTTTATACGCCAAGGCATTCATTCCAAACAGCGTGAACATTGGCATTGACGGCAGCTTCGCGCAATGGGTGGGTGAAATGGTAACAGATGTGAGGCAACCCATCTTGTTAGTTACCGAACCTGGAAGGGAAAAAGAATGCGCCATTCGCTTATCCCGTGTGGGGTATGACAATACACTGGGTTATCTCGAAGGTGGGATGAAAACTTGGATTGATGCCGGCAAAGAAATTGATCAATCCACACGCATTTCAGCTGTTGAATTCGCCAATGAAATCAGTTCGAAGAAAATCCTTGTCATTGATATTCGAAAGAAAAGTGAGTTCGATTCAGAGCACGTGCTCGATTCATTGAATATTCCTTTGAATGAAATAAATGTTCATCTTTCATCCATTCCAAAAACTGAAAAGTTCCTACTCATATGCGCGGGCGGATACCGCAGCATGATAGCCGCATCAATTCTTCGTCAGCGCGGATGGAACAATTTCGTAGATGTGGAAGGAGGATTTGCTGAAATTAAAAAGACCAATGCACCCTGCTCGAACTTCGTTTGTCCAACTACCCTATTGTAGTTCGAAATCCACTGAATGAAGAAGGGCTGCCCGAAGACAGCCCTTTTCTATTTCTAATTCAATTTGAATTATAATCCGAAACGTAAGAAACCAGAGATAGATAAGTCTTTATCTACTGATGTCACATATTGACCAACACTTAATTTACTGTCCTTAATGAATTCTTGATTCACCAAAGTAGTTTCCTTAAACCATTTGTTCAAACGGCCCATTGCAATTTTCTCAGCCATTTCCGCAGGTTTGCCTTCGTTGATAGCCAATTCTTTTCCAATCTCGATTTCCTTTAATTTCAATTCTTCCGGAACTGAAGACTCGTCTAATGCAACTGGAGCCATAGCTGCAGTTTGCATAGCAACATCTTTCGCTACGTCGTTAGAAGTTTCTTTGTTGAAACCAACGATTGAAGCCAATTTGTTACCTGGGTGGTTGTAGCAATAAACGAATCCAGCGTTGATTTGAGCTGCTTGAGACAAATCAATCTTTTCTCCGATTTTTCCAATTTCCTCAGTAATTCTTTCTTCAATAGTTAGAGAGGTTCCAGGGTAAGTTAAAGCCTTCACTGCTTCTGGGCTGTTCGCGTTGTTCGCGATAGCAGCATCCAAAATAGCGGTTGCGAAACTTACGAAACCCTCGTTTTTCGCTACGAAATCTGTTTCGCAGTTCAAAACAATAATGTAACCACCGGTGTTGTCTGCACTAGCCTTAGCTAAAACAACTCCTTCTGTTGCATCTCGATCTCCGCGGCTTGCAGCCACTTTCTGACCTTTTTTACGAAGCAATTCAACTGCCAATTCGAAATCACCTTCCGCTTCGGTAAGTGCTTTCTTGCAATCCATCATACCCGCACCTGTCATAGTACGAAGTTTATTTACATCTGCTGCTGTAATATTCATGATTCAAAAAATTAATTGATTAAAAATTAAGCCTTTGGCGTACGCTTGCGAGTAGCTGGCTTTCTATCTTCTTTCTTTTCAGCTGTTGCTGGAACCTCTTCACCTGTATCTTTATCGGTTTTACGCTCAGCCAATCCTTCAGCAATAGCTTCAATAGCTATATCCAAAATTTTGCTGATCGATTTTGTTGCGTCGTCGTTCGCCGGAATAGCGAAATCAATCTTACGAGGGTCACTATTCGTATCAACCATTGCGAAAACTGGAATACCCAAACGCATAGCTTCGGCAACTGCGATATGCTCTTTCATCACATCAATAACGAATAATGCAGCAGGAACACGGTTCATGTCTGCAATAGAACCTAAGTTCTTACGCATTTTAGTAACAGTACGAGTCATTTGAAGACGCTCTCTCTTGCTCATAGTAGCAGCAGTTCCATCAGCTTCCATTTTCTCAATAGAAGTCATTTTACGAACCGCCTTACGAATGGTAACGAAGTTCGTTAACATTCCACCAGGCCAGCGTTCTACAACGAAAGGCATTCCGATAGCGCTTACTTTTTCAGCAACGATATCTTTAGCTTGTTTCTTGGTTGCAACGAAAAGGATTTTCTTTCCAGATTTTGCGATTTGACGCATTGCATTACAAGCTTCTTCAAGCTTAACAATTGTCTTGTTCAAATCAATGATGTGAATTCCCTTTTTCTCTCCGAAGATATACGGAGCCATGTTTGGATTCCATTTGCGGCTAAGGTGTCCGAAATGTACTCCGGCATCTAGCAATTCATCAAAAGTAACTTTTGCCATTTTTTATTTTATTCTTGTTTACGTTCTCTAAAAGTCAACCCCAAAGTAGCCATACCGAAATACGAGTCTTTGAAGTTTGGATGCTAAACAAGCTCGATAAGCTTTCCAAAAAGTTCTCCAGCGATTAACGCTTAGAGAACTGGAAGCGTGCACGAGCCTTACGTTGACCGAACTTCTTACGTTCAACCATACGTGGATCACGAGTGGTAAGACCTTCAGCTTTTAAAGCTGGCTTCCAATCGGGATTAATTTCTATTAATGCTTTGCTGACAGCCAAACGAACTGCTTCAGCTTGACCAGTCATTCCACCACCGTTGATGTTCGCTTTGAAATCATACTTTCCTTCGTTTCCAGTTAGGATGAAAGGTTGGTTAACGCGGTACTGAAGCACCAACGTCGGGAAATAATGTGCGTAATCTTTTCCGTTGATTTCAAATTTACCTGTTCCTTCTGAAAGGTAAACACGTGCTACTGCGGTCTTACGACGACCTGAAGTATTGGTATATTGCGTAGTAGTTGCCATTGACTAAATTATCCTTTTAAAGTATAAACTGATGGTTGTTGAGCTGTTTGCTCGTGGTTAGTACCTGCATAAACATACAAGTTTCTAAATACTTCACGACCCAAACGATTCTTTGGAAGCATTCCGCGAATAGCCATCTCAACCATTGCAGTTGGATGCTTAGCCATCATTTCTTTCGGGCTAGCGAAACGTTGTCCTCCAGGATAGCCTGTGTAACGTATGTAAACCTTCTCGTCCCACTTCTTTCCAGTAAGTGCGATTTTCTCTGCGTTTACAACTATCACATAGTCTCCACAGTCTGCGTGTGGTGTAAACAATGGTTTGTGCTTACCGCGAAGCACAGCTGCTACTTCACTTGATAAACGTCCAAGATTCTTTCCTTCTGCATCAACAATCAACCACTGCTTATTCGCAGATTCCTTGTTTGCCGATGGTGTTTTGTAACTCAACGTATCCATTTTATCTCTATTCTTAAAGTCAGTTCCCTAAAATTTGGGGGTGCGAAAATACAATCTTTTTTCTTATCTGCAAACACTTTTCAACATTTCTTTCATGAAAACATTAAATTTTCAAGATTCCTGCTGTTTCAAGGTGCTTTTAGATGATTAACATAGCGTCACCATAGCAGAAGAAACGGTATTTCTTCTTAATGGCTTCTTTGTAGGCTTCCATAACGAAATCATACCCTCCAAAGGCCGTTGTCATCATTAACAACACACTTTGTGGCTCATGAAAATTCGTAATTAAGCTATCTGCAATCTGAAAATCGTGCGGAGGAAAAATAAATTTACTTGCCCAACCGTCGAATGCCTTCAATGTGTTGTTCGTTCCAACGCTGCTTTCAAAAGCACGAAGGGTCGTTGTTCCAACAGCACAAACGCGTTTTCCCTTTTCTCTTGCATCATTTACCAAATCAGCAGTCACTTCAGGAATAATCAATTGCTCGCTGTCTGTCTTATGCTTCGTTAAATCCTCCACTTCAACAGTTCTGAATGTACCCAAGCCAATGTGCAAGGTTAATTCAGCCATGTGAATTCCAGCAATTTCCAAACGCTTTGAAAGCTGTTTTGAAAAGTGAAGTCCAGCGGTTGGGGCTGCTACTGCACCTTCGTACTTCGCATAAATCGTCTGATAACGCTCGGCGTCTTCTGGTTCAACCGGACGCTCAATGTATTTCGGAAGTGGCGTTTCGCCTAGGCTATAAACCAACTTTTTGAAATCTTCATGAGGACCGTCGTACAAGAAGCGAAGGGTACGTCCACGTGAAGTAGTATTATCTATTACTTCAGCCACTAACTCATCGTTAGGTCCGAAATACAATTTATTTCCAATACGAATCTTACGAGCTGGATCTACTACGGTGTCCCAAAGCAAACTCTTGTCGTTCAATTCACGCAACAAGAAAACCTCGATCATGGATCCGGTCTTTTCTTTATTGCCATACATACGCGCAGGGAAAACCTTCGTGTTGTTGTTCACCATTACATCGCCTTCGCTAAAATAATCTAGCAAATCACGAAATTTCTTGTGCTCAATCTTTCCAGTCTTACGGTCCAATACCATTAATTTGGAATCATCGCGGTGAGGCAAAGGATGCTGAGCTATTAATTCTTTAGGCAATTCATATTTGAATTGACCCAATTTCATTGTGGAAATCAAGGTGTTATTATTTAAGTGGGGGGCGAAAGTACGAAATCAAAAAGCCTTTGTAAAGACCTTTTTCACCGAGTCATCGCTAAAGTGCTCATTTGCAGCTTTATAACTAGGGTAAAATAACTTCACCCAGTCCATTGGAGTCTTGGCCTCTTCCACTCGAAACGGAAAACTCTCCGTTCTTCGTAAGGCGCTTAAGTAGCCTCCAACGCCCAATCTCTGCCCAAAATCATTCGCAATAGACCGAATGTAAGTGCCTTTCGAACAGCGAATGCAGAATGACACTTCCTTTCCATCAAAATCCGTCAATTCAAACGACTCAATTTCAATTAAGTTTTCACGCATCTTCACCTCTTCGTTTTTTCGAGCCATTTCATAAGCGCGAACTCCGTCGATTTGTTTCGCGCTATAAACAGGAGGCATCTGCAGTTGCTCTCCAATGAACAACTTCGCAACTTCCTCTAATTGCTGAAGTGTTAAATGATCTGTAGATTGAAAATTCTCGGGCAATGTTTCCTTATCGAAACTAGGCGTGGTTGCGCCAAGTAATATCTTTCCCGTATACTCTTTCGTGCCTCCCTGAATGTCGGTAATAGACTTAGTCATCTTGCCCGTACAAACCACCAATAGCCCTGTTGCCAACGGATCTAGCGTACCTGCATGTCCTATTTTAAACTTCGGAAATTTTCCTTCGCTGCGTAGTATCCATTTCAACTTTCCAACCACATCGAAACTAGTCCAATTCAACGGCTTGTCTACCAAAAGAATTCGTCCTTCCAATAATTCATCTGCATTTGAAACAGAACAAAGTTTTTGAAAGTCGCTCATTAAACGTGTAGCATTAATTCTTTGGCGGTTTGAAGCGCCGCCTCTCCGGCCTGGTCACCACCTAACATGTGCGCCAATTCTTTTTCTCTTTCTGACACGTTCAACTCCTGCAAATCGCTAATGGTAGATTCTCCTTCAACACGCTTTGTAACTCTGAAATGCTGATGCGCCTTGGATGCTATTTGAGGCAAATGGGTAATGACCAAAAGTTGCGCTGAAGCCGACATTTCACGAAGCAATGCAGCAATGCGATTTCCCGTTTCTCCGCCAACACCCTGGTCAATTTCATCGAGAATAAGCACCGGCATTTCGTTCAAATGCGATGTTGCCGCCTTAATGGCTAACATCACTCTCGAAATCTCTCCGCCTGAAGCAACGGCCTTAATGTCTTCAAATGGTTGTCCCTTATTCGCCGAAAAAGCAAAACGTAAATTCTCAGCGCCATACACGTGCAGCTCTGGTGTTCCTGTTACTTCAATTTGAAATTGCGCATGTGTTAAATTCAATTTTTTCAACGAAGAAGAAATTGCTTTTTCAGCTTCCTTCACACCCTTCATGCGCAAGTGCGACAGCTTCGTTGCGAGCTCCTTGCACTGATTTTCCAAATGCAAAACTTCTATTTCTTTATTTTGAATCGAAGATTCTAACGCCTCTGTCAATTGTGCATCTTGCTCAAGTTTCAATTTCAATTCATTCAATGCGTCAATGGTATTCACATTGTGCTTTCGGAACATTTTAAATACAAAACTCAATCGCTCCTCTATAAAAGACGCACGCTCTGGATCTAGCGTAACAGAATCAGAAAAACGTTCCAAGTCAATACCCACTTCCTGAAGTTCAGCTATCGCAGACTCCAACTGCGAAGAGAACTGCTGCAACTTTGGATGTCCACCTTCCCACTTCATCAATTGCTGCTTCGCTATTTTCAGTTGCTGAAGAATATTACTTTCACCTTCAATCAACATATTTGACACGCTATGCAGCGATTCTAAAAGCTCTCCTGAATTTTGTTGAAGATTCAACTCACCTTCCATTTCAGCCACATCGAAAGCACTGAAATCTTCTTGTGCCAATTCATTCAACTGAAAAAGGCGAAAGTCTTCCGTGGCCTTTTCATTATTTAATTGAAGTCTAAGTTGCTCCAATTCATTTTGAGTTTCACGCCATTTCAAAAAACTCATTCGGTAAGTATTCCAAATCTCTTTCGATTTTGAAAAAGCGTCAACCATTTCATATCGAAACGATTTGCGGAAAAGCAGCGCATTTTCGTGCTGAGAATGTAAATCCACGAGTTGCTCTGTAAATTGCTTCAATACGACCAAAGTAACTGGCGTATCGTTAATGAATGCGCGGCTTTTTCCTTTGTTGTTTACCTCTCTCCGAACAACTGTTTCTTCCGAAAAGTCGAGATCATTTTCTTGAAAAAAAGAATAGAAGCGATCTTTCGAAATAGCAAACACCGCTTCAACCGTGCATTTATCTTGACCCACACGAATACTCTTCACATCTGAACGATCGCCTAAGAGCAATGCGAAGGCATCCAATAAAATCGATTTCCCACTTCCGGTTTCACCCGTTATTGCAACGAAACCCCTATTGAAATTCACGTGCAGTGATTCAATAAGAACATAGTTTCGGATGTGAAGCGATTTTAGCATGAAGCGAATTTAATGCTATGCCCTATTTACTTATGAAAAAAGTTATGCCTATTTCTGTAAAATACGATCGTATTTCGCAATATTTCCCGGGTCTAGACGCTTACATAATTCTGCTATAGGCGTTTTTTGTTCTTCGGACAATGGTTTGAATATATTCACTATTTCATCGGCCTTAGCGTAGTAAAAAACCTGCATGTTGTAGGACGAAGGTTTAATCTTATGAATATTGTTCAACCCGTTCAGCGCATCAATAATGTTCTTAGTCGCCGTTGCGCGCTCTGTATACATTTTGTCAAGACCTTGACGATGGTAGTTATAACTGGCTTCACGCAGGGGGCTGAATGTTTCAGTTAAAATATTTTCAATTAACCAATATCTATTTTGTTGCCCCTTCTCTCCACTAGCGCGCCATCCCGGTTCTGGGGCATTCTGAGCATTGGTAACAATCGATTGACAAAGTAAAAAATAGTCCGTTCCACCTTCCAAAGAAAACGAATCGTAATCACTCCCAATAACATACAGCGCATAAAAAGCGAGCACGCTACTCAGATTATCTCGGTGCTGATCCGAAGACCATTGCAATTGTGTGTTTTCCTGAAACTGAAAAGTTAGATTTCGGTCGTTAACAGAAACCAATGGCGTTTTGTAATCTGAATTATACACAGGGCGACTTGAGCCAATTTGAATTGTTCCTTCAAAATCGCGCTGACTATTTTGCTTTTCAATGGTAATTTGAATGGTACAAGGGATTCTTTCCTCCTGCGTCCAAACATCTTTCGACCATTTTCTTCCATTAATAAATTCTTCCATAGCCCTCTCCATAGTTTGAAAAACTTCCGGTCCGGAAATCATAATTCGCGGAGGAATAATCTTTACATCACAATTCAATTCTTGCGTGAAGGCATGGAATGAAAGGAAAAACAAAACCAGGTATAAGAGAATTTTTTTCATTGAAAGAGTGCGGCTATTTCATTGGAAATAATTTGTGCTATTTCCGTTTTCGATTTTAAAGATATTTCTTTTTTACTTCCGTTGGAATGAAAAAGAGTAATGGCATTGTTGTCTGAACCAAAATACACCCCTTCTGTTCTGAGTGAATTCAAGATCAAGAGGTCTGCATTCTTTCGATCCATTTTAGCAATGGCATGCGCTTCTTCGTTTTCAGTTTCTAGGGCAAAACAAATCAATTTTTGATTTTCATTTTTCATTTTACCCAAGGACGCAGCTATGTCTTCCGTTTCTTCCAAGCGCAGCTCTAACGGAGAGTCTTTCTTTTTTATTTTCTCGGAGCTGACATTTACTGGGCGATAATCGGCGACCGCAGCGGCCAATACAGCAAAATCCGAATGTTGAAATTCTCGCGTGCAGTTTTCATGCATTTCAAGAGCACTCTCAATTCGAATAATTTTTATTCCTTCTGGAATATTTTCGTGCACGGGTCCTAAAACCAGCGTTACGTCCGCTCCAAGGGCCCGAAGGGCTTGTGCAATAGCAATACCCATTTTTCCGCTTGAACGATTCCCGATAAATCGAACAGGATCAATTGCTTCGTAGGTTGGTCCAGCATTCACAAGTGCTTTTTTTCCTTTCAAAGGTTGATTTGGATTGAAATGAGAAATCACTTCGCTAAGAATTTCTTCGGGTTCTGAAAGTCTTCCCTTTCCAATTAGTCCACTCGCTAACTCTCCATATCCAGGGGCAAGCACTGTGCATCCCATTTCTTCAATGCGCTTCAAGTTCTCTTGCGTCCCAGCGTGTTCCATCATATCGTGATCCATTGCTGGGGCAAAGAACAGGGGACATTGGGCGCTCATGAGAACGGCAAGCAAATAAGAATCGCACATTCCTGCAGCATACTTTGCAAGCGTATTCGCCGTGCATGGAGCAACAACAATAAGGTCAGCCCAAAGGGCCATTTCCACATGATTGTTCCAAACACCGTTCAAGTTACTTTCGGTAAAATCTGAACGAACAGGATGCTTAGAAAGGGTACTGAACGAAAGGGGCTGAATGAACTCATGCGCCGATTTGCTCATGATAACCTTCACCTCGGCACCTTCTTTCACAAGAAGGCGCAACAAGAACAAAGACTTGTAGGCACTAATGGAACCTGTTACGGCGAGTACTATTTTCTTTCCTTTCAACACGAGGTAAACCTAATAAAAAAACCCCGAAAATTCGGGGTTCTGTAGAATTCAATTCAATATTAATTCTCTTCTTGCTCTGGGTAGCGGTAAAATATTTTACCCTCTTCCAATTCTTGAATAGCAATGCTGTGTGCCTTTGGTAATCTTTCGTAGTGACGAGAGATTTCAATTTGCTCGCGGTTTTCGAACACTTCTTCCAAGTTGTCTTGGTTGCTTCCGAATTCTTCAAGCTTTTGACTCAACTCTTCTTTCATTTCGCGAGCAATCTGAAAAGTGCGTTTGTTCAACAGAACAACTGTTTCAAACAAGTTTCCTTCTACTTTCTCGTACAACTCATTCGTGTTACGCGTAATGGTTGTTTTAGCTGCCGTTGATGATTTATAGTTGCTCATAATAATTCTATTTCTTCGTTAAATTCGTTACCATTTTTTCACTCTTTAGATAGTAATCTTCTGCACTATCTATAAAGATACTTTTTGGAAAAGCGGATACAAATGTAATATAAGATTCCATTGTTTCTCTATAACGCTCCAATTTCTTTGTGTCAATGCTGCCCTCAGCCAACAAAAATTTACTTTCAATGATCAAAAGCATGGCCTGTTCTCTGAATTTCGATTGCGGATATTTCTTCAAGAATTCTTGCAAACTGCTTGTCGCTGCTTTGTATTTCATGGTCTGAACATACAGTTCAGCCACTTCAAAATCCTTTTTTTCAATTTTGAAATTGAGATCACGGATCATGTGATTTGCAGAATCTCGCAAAGAGCTATTCGGGTATTGATCCAGGAAATACTGCAATTCATCCACTGCGGTTTTCGAATCGGTCTGATCTAGAGTGTAGGACGGAGATAAGTTATAGCTACAAAGCGCCGCCATAAATGAACACTCTTCCGCCTTTGGACTTGACGAAAAAGATTTTGCATAGGACTTAAAATAGTAATTGCCCATGTAGTAATCCTTCAAACAATAATGCGTCTTAGCAAAATAATAATAGACTTCTTCAGACTGCTGTGTACCGCGCGTTAAGCCAATAAGCTCTTCCAACATGGGTAAGGCCTTGAAACATTCACCGTCCTCGTAATACTTTTTGGCGTTAGCCATTTTCTTTGTGGGGTCGGTCTCCTTCAATGCCTTGCTGTACTCTGTACAACCCGAAATTGTTGTTGCTAAAGCGAATAAGAGGATTACAAATCTTTTCATTTCCAGCGCAAAAATAGGGTTTTGCCATCAAGTAACGGCAAAAGAATCACATTCGTGTGTTCACAATATGATAATTCATAGGTCACATTAGATAAATCCTCTTTATTTTTGTAATTCTAAAAATTTTACGCGTGGATATATTCGAAAAAATCAAGAACAACAGAGGGCCCCTTGGTCAGCACTCTAAAGAATCTCATGGTTATTTTACATTTCCTAAATTGGAAGGTGAAATCGGTGCTCACATGACATTCCGTGGAAAACCGGTATTGACTTGGAGTTTGAACAACTACCTCGGCTTAGCTAATCATCCAGATGTTCGTAAGGCAGATGCAGATGCAGCTGCGGAATGGGGAATGGCTTATCCAATGGGTGCACGCATGATGTCTGGACAGACGAAATATCATGAGCAACTCGAGCACGAACTTGCCGAATTCATGCACAAAGAAGACGCTTTCTTGTTGAACTTCGGTTACCAAGGTTGTATGTCGGCTATTGAGGCTCTTGTAGGAAGACACGATGTAATTGTATACGATAGTGAGAGCCATGCGTGCATGGTAGACGGAGTTCGTTTGCACCAAGGGAAGCGTTTTGTTTTCCAGCACAACGACATGGCTAGTTTCGAAAAAATGTTACACCAAGCGAAGCGCCTAACCGATCAGACCGGAGGCGGAATCTTGGTTATGACTGAAGGCGTTTTCGGAATGGCGGGCGACCAAGGAAAAATAAAAGAAATCGCTGAATTCAAAAAAGTTATTCCTTTCCGTTTGTTCGTTGACGATGCTCACGGATTCGGTTCAATTGGTAAAGACGGACGTGGTGCTGGGGATTTCCAAGGGGTGCAAGATCAGATTGATGTTTACTTCGGAACATTCGCGAAAGCAATGGCCACAATAGGAGCTTTCGTAGTATCTGAAGAGCACGTTATTGAATTCTTACGTTACAACATGCGTTCACAAACATTCGCGAAGGCACTTCCAATGCCTATAGTAATTGGTGCTTTGAAGCGTTTAGATATGATTCGTACGATGCCAGAACTACAAGACAACTTGTGGAATGTTGCACGTGCTTTGCAAAGCGGATTAAAAGAAGCTGGATTCGATATCGGGCATACCAATAGCGTGGTTACCCCCGTGTTCTTAAAAGGAACTCTGGGTGAAGCCACCAACGTAACCGTTGAACTTCGCGAAACATACGGTATCTTCTGCTCCATTGTAGTTTATCCGGTTGTTCCAAAAGACGTGATCATGTTACGTTTAATCCCAACAACCGTTCACACCTTAGAAGACGTTCGTTTCACCATTGAGTGCTTCTCTAAAGTTCGTGAGAAACTCGAAGCGGGAGAATACAAAGCCGAGAAGATTGCTTCTTGGGGATAAGAGTAATTCCGAATATATATTTATTAAAATTGGCTTCTTCGGAAGCCAATTTGTTTTAAGGAACTCTTATTATATTTAACGAATGAAAAAATTCTATCATTTAAC
>JBIKVX010000023.1:0-13171 GCA_044356625.1 Flavobacteriales bacterium
GTAATACTCGGACTTATCTACAACCTCCCGCTCTATTTAGCTCGCATTTGTGGTGGCATAATTCTATCTCCGTTTCGGTGATAACAAACGTTGTAATTACTTCTTGAATTAGAATTGAATTTTTGTAAGCAGAAACTAATTGACCTTAATTAAGAGTTCAATAATAGGAGAGAAGAAGAATTGAGAACAACAAAAATAGGCGGCCAAGCCGCCTATTTGATAACATTATTTTTCAATTATTTAAACCATTTAAAGGGATTGATGAATGGCGCAGTCACGGGGGTTCCATCAGGATTATTATCCACCCCAGGACCATTATTAGGAGCAACACCATCAGGCGACATTAAAACCAAATTAATCGAAGAATCTAACTTTGTATTAGTAACCTCCGGCTTATTGTATCGTTTCTTTTCCATGATTTTCATGATTTACGTCAAATGTAACAAAATATCAATTTCTCTTACTTGAAAGTCTTGAAAAGAGGCTTGAGCAACACTTAATCGAGTATAAAATCACATGGGGTTAATGCTGACTTGACTTTTCGCAAACCTCCCCTTCCCCCAAACACAAACACTCACCGCTAACCACAAACTCACCGCTGGGAAAAACCAACCGTTGATGAGGTACATGAAGAGCTTTTCGGCGAAGGGAAAAATAGTTAGTCCAAAACTGAACGCGTTGAACGAAAGATGCATCAGCACCGCTGTCCAAATACTTCCGGAATACAAAACGAAATAACCCATTAAAGCCCCTAGCAGCATACGTGGTAAAAATCCTGCGACATGAAAATGAATGGCTGCAAATAAAATGGCTGAAATCCATACCGCCCAGTGCTTTGAATTGGTCCAGTTCTTCAATACTCCTTGAATAAGTCCGCGGAACATAAGCTCTTCGGTTAACGGGGCAATGATTACGGTTGATAGCACTCCCGCAAACAGATGAACCTTCGACAACGCTTCCAACTGCTGATAAAACGCATTGCTGTCGTCTTCCATAGCGTTCTCTAACATCCACGAAGGCAAGAGCGATTTCACCTTCGCAAAAAAATAATAAATGAAGGGAATGCCTATTCCTATCACTACCAACCCCAACAACGTGGCTTTTCCACCCTTCCAACGAAACGAAGTCCATTCCACTTTCGTTAACCACTTCTTCGCAATAACCAACGGCACAAACCCTACCCATAACTGAATAAGCGCGTTCATGGTCAAGACAAACAAAAAAACCTGCTGATCAATTTTCGAATTGGCTAGTACAGCATTCACAGCTTCTTCACTTCCACAATACACGTACAATCCTCCCAAGAAAAACAACTGTCCAAGCATGTAGACGAAACCGAAGAGGGTAAAGGCGATGAGGGCTTGGTTTTTTGGGGAGAGGAAATTAAACATTCTACGAAGATAATACCTTCTTCGAAGGATGACGCAACGCAGTTGCGATGACCGCGGAGCGGATGACACCGAAGGTGATGACACTCTGTGATGACCGTTCCGGATGACACTGCGTGATGACCGTTCCGGATGACACTGCGTGATGACCGTTCCGAATGACACTGCGTGATGACCGTTCCGAATGACACTGCGTGATGACGCTCCGCGAAGCGGTCATCGAACATAGTTCGTCATCGATTGTAAATCGTCATCCTTCGAAGAAGGTCATCACACGTAGTGTGTTGTGTTAACCTCTTTTCTTAATAAACTTTATAAAAGCATACAACTCCCGAATAACTTGATTACACTGTGTTTTCAGACTATGTTGTTCAGTATCGGAAATGATTTTATCGTGTTGGAATTCTTCAATCCAGAAGTTTGTTTCTTTCGCTTCTCTTAAGCTTATGTATAGCTTACTTAAAATCATTTTATTGCTTTGCGATGCAAGCGCCTCTTGAATATTCGCTGCGACCGATGATGAACTTCTAAGACACTGATCAATTGTCTTGATATGCATGTAATCCTTCCGATGCTTTTTGCACACCTCTGAAATCTGGAAGGAAAGAGCTTTTGATTTTTGTTCAATAGATGTCTTCATTGAGAATAGAATTTCATCAAAATTCTTTTCACAACTTGGTTCTCGCAATTATCGGTTATGCGATTTTCATATAAAATATTCCCAATTCCCACGGACTTACAACACCTTCAACCCTTTTAGGTATAACCATTCCGCATATAAACAACTATCCCGAAGGGTCATCCGCATCGCGGTCATCAATCGAAGATTGTCATCACATGAAATGTGTCATCCAGCCTCGCTGGTCATCGCAACTCCGTTGCGTCATCACAACGTGTTGTGTCATCCAGCTCCGCTGGTCATCCGCTCCGCGGTCATCACAACTTGTTGTGTAAAGAAAAAGTCCCCGACCGTTGCCGAGGACTTTCCCCTAAACCTTAACCAAAACTCCTGAAGAACTTCAGGATACTAGAGTGCAGCCTCCTGCGACTCAGCTTCTTCATTTTTCTTGCCAAAAATTCTCTTCATGCGCGATTTGGTGTTTTCGCTCATTTGATACATGACAGGAACTACTATTAATGTGATGAATGTTGCGAAACTTAGTCCGAATACTATCGTCCATGCCAATGGTCCCCAGAACGCAACACTGTCGCCTCCGAAATAGATCTTTGGATCCCCTTCCGTGAACATCGTTACGAAGTCAATATTGAATCCGATAGCCAGGGGAATCATACCCAAAATAGTCGCTGTCGCCGTTAGCAATACTGGCGTCATACGCACTCTTCCCGCTTCAACAATTGCATCGTGTAAATTGCTTCCGCGATGGCGTAGGATATCGGTGAATTCAACCAACAAGATTCCGTTTCGGACTACAATACCGGCAAGCGCAACAATACCAACTCCTGTCATGACAATACTGATTGACATGTCGAAAATGGCAAGCCCCAACAACACCCCTATGACACTGAAAATAATCTCAGAAAGAATAATTACTGTTCTTCCAATCGAATTAAACTGCATAATCAAAATCAATACGATCAAGCCAATGGCAATCAAACCGGCCATTCCTAAGAAACTCGCGGTCTCTTCTTGTTGCTCTTTCTCACCACCCATCTTCACCGTAATTCCTTTCGGCAAATTGTCGAACTCAGCTGCTTTTTGTTCAATGGCTGCAACCACTTCGTTCGGATTAAATCCAGTAAGAACATTCGAACCAAGGGTCACAATGCGCTTCTGATCTTTTCTGCGAATTCCTGCATAGGTGCTACTGTAATGAACGTCTGCGAAGGCCGAAATCGGCACCTGACGCACCATCCCCATCATATTCATATCCCGGAAAGTAATAACCATGTTACGCACCTCTTCAAGGTTGTTGCGCTGGTCCTCCTTCAAACGAATTTGAATCGGATATTCATCTTCATCATCGCGGAAGTTTGACGGATTGTCGATTCCAAAAATAGATTTACGCAATTCTATACCCACTTGAGCCAATGACAAGCCTTCACGATTCAAACGCTCACGATTTATGTCAATTACAATTTCTGGTTTGTTGCGTTGCAAGTCACTTTTCAATTCTTCCACACCAGGAATTTGCTGTGCATCTAAATAATTCTTCAAATTCACGCTCGCTGCAATCAGGTCTTCGAAATTCTCTCCTGTAATTTCTACGCTAATGGGCTTAGCCGTAGGTGGACCACTTTGCTCTTGATCTACTGAAATTTCAACTCCTGGAATGCCTTGAACAGCAACACGAATTTTTTCCAAATAATCCAATGTGCTTTGTCCACCGCGCTTCGAAAACTCAACAAACCCAACACCTACTTTTGCCTTGTGCGAATAGGGCGCGCGGTCGTCGCGCGATTCGTTCGCTCCAATGGCTACGTTGGTAATGACAGATTCAACAATCGGATTGTTTTCTCCCAATACACTGTATACCCGTTGCTCAATAATTTTCGCGACGCTGTCTGTCGCTTCGGGCTTCGTTCCTACTGGAAGACTGGCATACACGTATACAAAATTCGGATCAGCTTTCGGGAAGAAAACCACTTCTGGTTTACGCAAACCGGTAACCATGAACGATACAACTAACAACACTAACGTGCTAAATAAAATCGTCTTCGGACGTTTTAATGCCCACGCTAAGAATCTCGCATATACGGCTTGCACGCCGGGCCAAGTCTTGTTTTGGAATACTTCTATCATACGTTTCAAAATGAAACGATAGAACAAATAAATAACGAGCATAAACATTGTGAAGTTGCCCATTCCTTTATTTCCTGCTGTGTAAAATAGAATTCCTACAACAATGAAAATAACTGAAGTAATACCCAATTTTTTGAAGTTGACTCCTTTGTTTTCTTTGTGCGGTTTCATGAAGTCTACTGCGAAAACAGGACTAATGATATAGGCAACAATCAATGATGCTGTAAGCGTTATTATTAATGTAATTGGAAGGTAACCCATGAACTTTCCAATAACACCATCCCAGAATGCAAGTGGAACGAACGGCGCAAGCGTGGTTGCTGTTCCCGATAATACAGGAAGGAAAATTTCTCCAGCCGCTTTCTTCGCTGCTATCTTAATAGGAACTTTTCCGTTATCGTAAATACGGTGGGTATTTTCAACCATAACAATGGCATCGTCTACCACAATTCCCAATCCCAGCAAGAACGCGAATAATACAATCATGTTCATGGTGAAATCTAAACCGGGTAACAACAAGAAGGCAATGAACATCGAAAGCGGAACAGAAAGTCCCACGAAAATAGCATTCGTTGCACCCATAAAGAACATCAATATAATCGTCACTAAAATGAATCCGATGATGATTGTGTTTATTAGATCGTGTAACGTAATTCGCGTTGTTCTACTCTGATCTCCTGTAACCACTACCTCTAAATCTTTCGGGAATTTATTGGCCTTCATTTCAGCAATAATCTCCTGAATTTCATCGGACGCGTTAATCAAATTCTCTCCGCCGCGTTTAATAACGTTGAGCGTAATTACGTTCTTGTTGTTCAAACGACCGTACGATTCTTGAATCTTGTGTCCGTCTACAACTTCAGCTATATCTTTCAAATACAAGTGTGCACCTGTTTGTCCAGATATAATTGAATTTTTAATCTCTTCAATGTCCTTGAACTCTCCGCTCACGCTCAATGAGCGCTTCATATCATCGAGTTCAACACTACCCCCACTTATAGTTAAGTTCTCATAATTCAGCGTGCGCTCAATGTCTGCAATGCTAATCTTAGCAGCTGCTGCTTTGTACATGTCTACGTTGACTTGAATCTCTCGCTCCAATGCACCAACCATATCGACACGCGTAATTTCCTTCATTCCTTCAATTTTATCTTGAAGTTCTTCCGCGTATTTTTTCAATTCGTCGAGACTGTAATTTCCCGCAATGTTCACGAACAAAATGGGCATCTCAGAAAACTCAACTTCCATAACGTATGGATCTGCAGGCAAATCTTGAGGAAGATCTTTCTTCGCTCTGTCCACCGCGTCTTTCACTTTTTGCTTCGCAACAGGAACATCTACGTTCGTGTTGAATTCAACCACCACACTCGAAAAATCTTGAATGCTCGTGCTGGTTACTTTCTTCACGCCTGCAATGGACTTGATTTGTTTCTCAATATTTTTGGAAACCAAATTCTCCACGTCTTTCGGTGCAGCACCGGGATATACAGTACTCACATAAATTGTGGGAATTACAATATCAGGAAACTGCTCTTTCGGAATACTTCTGTACGTGAGAATACCCGCTAACGTAATGAATATCGTTAGCAAATAAATGGTAGTCTTATTATCAATGGCCCAACTGGTGGGTTTGAATTCTTTAAATTTTTCTAGCATGATTCGGCTTCTTATAATTCAATTGCCATTCCTTCTGTTAACTCTGCATAACCCGTGGTAATTAACTTATCACCAATACTCAAACCGCCGGTCAATTCAGCGCTTCCGGCATATACTTGTCCAACAGTAACCGCTCTTCTGCGTGCGGTTAACACACCGTTTTCATTCACTGCAACGTAAACGTATTGCAAGTTGTTCTCATTTTGAATAATGTTTAATGGGGCTAGGATAGCAGCTGGATTTTCATAGTCGACAATCTTCATGATACTTACCATGTTCGGACGAAGTGATTCGTTCGAACCTGATAAAGTGGCTTCGGCAGTAAACGTGCGTGTCATTGGACTTATGAATTTTGCCGTGAAGGAAATAGTACCTTCTACTTCCGTTGCAATATCAGGGAAGTATAACAATACTTTGTTTCCCTTCTTCACTTTGTTTCCATAGGTTTCAGCAACCTCCGATTTTACTTTCAGAGAATTCAGATTCACAATTCTGAAGCAAGGATCTGGATTTTGAGCAGTTGCAAACTGACCTATACGAGCTCCAATGTGATCCACAATTCCGTCGATAGGAGATTTTACCTTAGTGAGTTCCATTTGAGCTTGAATAGCCTGAATTTGCTTTGTTAAAGCATCAACTTGCGTCTTTGCTTGCAAGAATTGAACTTCGCTTCCAATTTTTTGCTCCCACAATCTTTCTTGTCTTTGGAAAACATCCATAGCAAGTTCCAATTGCGGTTGAATCGCTGCAACCTGAGCTGCATAAGCGCTATTATCTGTTTCAGCCAAAAGTTGTCCAACCTCAACGGCATCTCCTTCTTGAACATAAATCTTCGTTACTAAACCTGGGATTTGCGGCGCAACCACGATGTTATTTTCGGCATCTACTGTTCCTTGAATTTCCACGCAATGCTTGAACGGAGAGGCTACCACATCTGTGGTCATGACCTTTCTTGCTTTCGCAGCATTCGTTATTCCTAATTCTTTTTCAAGCGATGCAATTTGTCCGTCTAATTGAGAACGCTTCGCCTTCAAATCTTTCAACTCGGCATTCTTATCTTTCGATCCGCAAGAAGCCAACAACACTGCAGCTATTCCTAATGAAGCTGCGATTTTAGAGATATACATGGATTTCATTTTTTCTTAAATATTATAAAGCGTTCAACGATTTTGAAAGTCTTGTTTGCGCATTCATTAAACTTAATCGAGCTTGAATAAGCGCAACCTGTGATTGCAACAATTGTGAAGTTTGGCGCGACAATTCGAAACTTGAAGAAGTTCCTTGGTCAAACTTTATTTGAGTCTTGTTCAAGATACTTGCCGCTAGGGTGTAAGATTGTAAAGCCAATTCTACATTCTGCGTCGCATTCATATATTCAGCCATCCCCACTTGATACTCCAACTTGGCTGCGTTGGTTGAAAACGCTAAGGTTTCTTCCATGCGCTTCACTTCTACGCCAGCTTTCTGAATGCTTTTCATTTTACCTCCGCCTGAAACGATTGGAACGTTCATTGAAAGTCCCCATAATTGCGTTGGATACCAAGGTTCACTACCCTTGAAAAAATTGAATTCTTGACGCTGAGCTTGCTTTTGAATACTATAAAAAGCAGCCATATTTGGCAGTAAACGCGCCTGTTGATTTTTTACGCTTAGTTTTTGAAGTGCCAATCCATCTCTAATAATCTGATTGTCGATTAAGTTATCTGCACTAAAAGGTGTTTGTAGAATTTGCGCATTGAACGAATCCAAAATGGATTTGCTGTTATCTACCAATGTAATTTCTTCTTCCACATTCATTCCTATGGTGAACTTCAATAACGTCTTCGCAATGAGCGCTTGTGTCTGCGCCGTGCGAATGCGCGCTTCCAATTCATTCAAGGAAAGCGTCAATTGCTCTACATCTTGCGTTTCCACGAACCCCTCTGCTTTCAATGCTTTAGTATGTTCCAACGTGCTGGCCAATAAATCTCTAGAGGCGGTTAACAGCGCGATGCTTTCTTGGGCAATTACTGCAAGGTGATAAGCCTCTTCCGTTGCGCGCTTCACTTCAATTTCACTCTTTACAATGTTCTTGCTTTGCAAAGCCGCGTATGCTTTAGAGGCTTGTAGACCCACTAACCAAGAACCATCGAACAACAATTGCGAAGCGCTAATGCCAGCAGTTAATGTTTGTGGAACACCGAATTGCACTGCCACGTTTTGTCCAGGCATACCAAAAAAATCTCCTGGCAAAATGCTTGTCGGGCGATCAATGAAATTTTGGTATTGAATACTTCCGCTTATCTGCGGGAGACCAATGGCCAAAAGTTCTTCTGTCTGAAGCTTGGCTGTTTGTGAATCCAGCGTTTTCGATTTCACCTGGAACGCATTCTTCAATGCGAATTCTTTCGCCGCTGCCAAAGTCAGTGCTTGCTGGGCGGTTCCGAGCGAAACAAAACCAAGCACTAATGCCAAGAAGACACCTACTCTTTTGTTTATGTTGAATTGTATCATGAATTGAATTATTGCTTTTTCGTTAATTTTTTCTTGGTTGAAGTTGGCGAGTGTAAGATCTTTTTATTCAGCAACTCTATTCCTTTCAACGTTGCCATGCCATGAATATGGTAGGAAAACCATTCCATGTAAATATCACTCACATTGTATTCTTTGCTTGGAAACAAATTCTGATCGAACATCACTTCCATTCTTCCCACATACAGTTTCGCTAAGACATTCGGATTAATTTCCTTTCTGTACAATCCGTCTTTTTGTCCTTTTTGAATATTCTCGAAAACGCATTTGTAAATAATGGCCTGACGAGAAGCGAGCATTTTCTGATGAACACGTGGATGAAATTTCTCCATATCATAAGCAACCGAAGGATGAATGTTTTGCAACATTTCTAACACCCATCGCTTAATCTCCAGACTTTCATCTATTGCGTTCAGTCCTTTTCCGCAAATTTCTTCAATCTGATGTTTCTCTGAGGTACTGAATAATACCACCGCATTTTCCAACAAATCTTCTTTGTCTTTCACGTGTGCATACAATGTCTTCTTTGAGATACAGAGCTTTTTTGCAATGTCATCCATTGTAAGGCTCTTAATCCCAAACTGCAAAAACAACTGAAGTGTTTCCGAGAGAATATGTCGTTTCTTTAATTCCAAAGCGCGGCAAAGATAGACACAAATTTTACATTGGAAACGAAAAGTGGGGAAAATGTTTCCTTTAATCAAACGAAGTTTGATCAATCCTTCGGATCAATCGCTTTGCGATCAATCACCATTGGTGATCAATTTCTTCGAAATCAATTGCGTTGCAATCAATCCTGCGGATGCAGCGGATCGCGTAGCGATTGATCAACGTAGTTGATTGATCCGAAGGATTGATCCGAAGGATTATTTGACTCTTTTAAACTCATCCACCTGACTCGCCTTCTTCTCCTTCAACTTCTGATTACCAATCTTCCAAGTAAGATTGATTCGCGCAACGCGTGATTCCCAGAGGCCGCTGGCGTCCATATAGAGACCAGCGTATTCAGAGATGCCTCTCCAACGCATGGTGCGAAGAATGTCGCCGTAGGCAAGGCGAAGAACGAGTTTTTCGCTTAAGAAAGTTTTCTGAAACGCAACATCTAAACCGCCCATAGGTTTGTTGCGGAAGGTGCCGCCCCAAACGCTCGGTCCATTAAAGAATCCGGAAAGTTCGAAAGAAGTGGTCTTGTTGAACTTGAAGGTGTTTTGCATGAAGATGTTGTACGATGTAGCGCGAAGGTCAATGGTGTTGCCGTCTTCAAAGGTTGCGCGATTGTGAATGTTGTAAACACCCATGTTCACATAACCTTCCCACCACTTCGCAATGGGAACCGGACTACCTATGTTGAAAGTAATGTTTTCGCGATAACCTAAGTTACGTGTTTGAATGAACGAACGAGAGAACTCTGTTGTATCTGTAATCTCAGTGAAGAATCCGTTGGTCTTGCTGTAACCGATGGAACTGGTGATCATGTAAAACAAGGTGTGACTCAGCTCGAACGCATCTGTATATTGTGGTTGAAGGAATGGGTTTCCGCGTGAATAGGAAAGCTCGTCGAGACGCGATTCAAACGGATTCAACGACTGATACCTTGGTCTGTCAATTCTGCGGCTATAGGTTAAGTTGAAGGTGCTAGTTTCTTTGTGATCGAATGTAATTGCTGCACTTGGAAACAAGTTCGTGTAAAATCGATCGACCTTCGAAAGTTCCTGCGGTGTTAGCGCGAACAACTCACCATTGCTCTTCGTGTTTTCCGCGCGCACTCCTACTTGCCATCCGAATTTCTTGTACTTTCCAGAAGCGTTCGCGTATGCCGCTAACACACGTTCCTTGTATTCAAAGGAATTTGTAAGATTGGAATCTACTTCGAGATTATTTCCAACTACATTAAAGAAATCTAATCTGTTATTCGTATTCACCTGTGTGCCCTTCATTCCCGCTTCCCACTTGATTTTCTTCCAATTGAAACTGTAATCGGCGCGAACCACGGAAATGTCAATTTGTGTTGCAGTGTTGTTCTGATAATTTCTTTCATGCAACAAATTGCCATTTGAACCGATGTATCTGTTGGGTTGGAAATTTTTATTGTCAATGTCGTAAATTCCGTAATTCGCATCTACGGTAAATTCTTTGTCGTTCTCTCCTTTCCACTGATAATTCACATTCGCTCCGTAGTTGTTGCGATACCCGTCGCTAATGGAACCTGCTTCCAAGGTACTGTCGATTCCGGCACCCAGGGCTACACTTCCAATAGGCGTTGAACCGTGGCTATCTGAAAAGTTATTCGCCACATTCGAGTTCAACGAGATGCCAATGGTGTTTTTATCGTTGATGGAAATGTCAATACCCGCCTTTCCGTAATGCGATTGATCCTTGTCCAAAGAGTAGGTTCGTTGGTCAAAGAAAATATCGTTTTGCTCTTTGTAGAAATGCATGTATCCCCAATCTTCTCCGAAGTTATTTCCGTAAGTAGCATAAACATTGGTCTTTCCCTTTCTTCTGTTGTAGGTGAAGGAAACGTTGGTCTTTCCATAAACCTGATTCCCGTATCCCAAACCGAATGTCGCGTTCTGACCGTAGTTGCTGTTCTTTTTCATGACGATATTCAGAATACCCGCAGTACCGGCAGCATCGAAGCGTGCAGAAGGATTCGTGATGATCTCAATTTTTTCAATGGAGGAAGAAGGCGTGCTTTTCAAGAAGTCGGACAACTGTGAACCTTGAAGCGGAGAAATTCTTCCGTCGATGTAAACTGTAATACCAGACTTCCCTTTTACAGAAATGTTGTTATTGTTATCAATGACAACACCCGGTGCTCTTCGCAACAATTCCAACGCATTCAGTCCAACCGCATTCGCCGTTCCTTCCACATTGAAAATGGTTTTATCGGCTTGCACTTGCACCAAAGGTTTCTTCGCTACGAATTCCATTTCAGATGTCACTGTTGAAGTGCGCATGAGCTCTATGCTTCCAAGATTTAGATTTCCAACCGCACTAATTTTCTTCCACATCGGTTTGAAACCAATGATATTGAAATACACCAATACTGAATCGGCACTTTCAACTTCCAAACTGAAATTCCCTGTGTTGTCTGAAGCCGTCGCCATTAGCAAAAGGCTATCAGCCGTGGCGTGCAGACTTACACTCACGAAAGCCAACGGTTCGCTCTTTCCTTGATCCACTCCCATTACTACTCCGGTAACGGTTGTCGTTTGAGCGAAGGAAATGAGGGTGAATAAGATGAAGGAAAATGTGAGGAAGAGGTTTTTCATGAGCGCGAAAATACGATAATCCTGCGGATCAATCACTGCGTGATCAATTGTCGGAGACAATCAATCAACTTCGTTGATCAATCTGACTTCGTCAGATCAATACTCCGTATCAATCACTTCGTGATTACTTCTTTCGACTTCAAAAAACTTCCAAAAAACAAATAACCCAAAAATCCTCCGTAGGGAATGCTAACGTATGGATTACTGCTAATCATGCAGCCTCCAGAAGAACAGCCCACGAAGTAGTAATACGCCCAACCGGCAAAAGAACCGATAGCAATGGCTATGAATTCTTTTCGATGTTTCTTAATGAAATTCATTTTTTCTCGCAGGTATTAATTCCAAAAGGAACGTACAGTGGGCAAAAATTTCCCATGTTCTTTTTCATAGTATTATATTTTCTACGAAGGTGAGGGGTTGTGGCGGGACGGTTTGTAACTTATATCACTGCGTGATTGATCCGAAGGATTGATCACCGCAGGTGATGGATTTATAAGATTAATCCGCTAAATTTGTTTCAATGGTTACGTCGAAAGCAGAGCTGCTCCATATTATTAAATTGAATCAATCCAATATTGAAAAATTTGGAGTGGCTCGCCTAGCTCTATTCGGATCATTTGTTCGTGACCAAGCTAAAAAAAGAAAGCGACGTTGATTTTTTTGTTGAATTTCAACCGGGGAAAAAGACATATAAAAAATTTATCGGTTTAGTGTTCTTTCTTGAGTCTGCATTAGGACGAAAGGTTGAAGTGCTTACCGAGAAATCTCTCAGCCCATATCTAAGAACTTCAATTCTAAATTCGCTTGAATATGTATCCGTCTAGAAAAGACAATCGCGGAACGATCAATCAACTTCGTTGATCAATTTCTTCGAAATCAATCCTTCGGATCAATCTGACTTCGTCAGATCAATACTCCGTATCAATCACTTCGTGATAAACTGCATCCGCAGGATTGATTGCAACGCAATTGATCGCATAGCGATTGATCAACAAAGTTGATTGATCCGAACTCGTTCGGATATTACCGCTCAAATCTCAAAGCTTCCCCACTTCTAACCCCCGTCAACTTTCCATTCTCAAGAACCAACTTACCGTTGCACCAAGTGGAAACGATGGTGCTGGAAAATGTATGTCCCTCGAACGGAGACCAACCGCATTTGTATAAGAGATTTTCTTTGGTGACTGTGTAAGGTGCATTTAGGTCGACCAACACAACATCGGCGCTGTAGCCTTCGCGAATGTAACCGCGACCTGTAATTTGGAATAGGTCGGCAACAGCATGAGAAGCCTTTTCAACTATTTTCTCTAAGGTGAAAATACCTTGTCTGTGAAGATCGATTAAGGCTTGTAAGCTATGCTGAACCAGCGGTCCGCCGCTTGGTGCTTTCAAGTATTCTTGCTCTTTTTCTTCAATGGTATGCGGAGCGTGGTCGGTGGCAATGACGTCAATGCGTCCGTCGTTAACTGCCTCCCGAATGTTCATTCGGTCGTTGAAAGATTTCACTGCCGGATTCCATTTGATGTAGTTGCTTTTCGTTGCGTAGTCTTCTTCTGTGAACCACAAATGATGAATGCATG
>JBIKVX010000217.1:0-3786 GCA_044356625.1 Flavobacteriales bacterium
CAGTTCGGGAAGAACAAAAAGAAAATTATGCGTTCTTGAAAAGACCGTTTATTGCGGATCAAATTTCCGGATCAGGACCACTTGGGGGAATCGCTTCAGCCATGCGAACCCTTCCACAAAACGCATTTTTAGTCGTGGCATGCGATCTTCCGAATTTGCAAAAAGAACAACTTGAATTTTTGTTGAAGAATAGAAATCCGAAAGTATTCGCAACATGCTATGAATCGCCCATGGATGGCGGACCAGAGCCTTTGTGTTCCATCTACGAGCCGAAATCTTTTTCTGCTTTAATGAAAGTTTGGGTGAATGGAAAAAGCTGTCCGCGAAAGATGCTTTTCAATCGGACGGTTGAAACACTTTCCACAAAAGATTCAGCTTTCTTAATGAATGCAAATACTCCTGAAGAAAGACAGCAGCTTTTAGATTCGAAGATCTAAATTAGAATTGCAATTCACTCAGCGAAATGCTGAATTCACGGATGACATCTCCGTTCAAGTCATGCGCCTTGAAAATGATCGTCGTAGCTCCATTCCAATTGATTTCAAGTTCTCCGAAATTAGGAAAGTTGTATGCGTCGAAAACACGAAAGGCATTCTCTGCAATATCTTCATTGTCTTCCGTGAGTCCGCTCGATGTTAGATCGTAGAGCGGATAATTTCCATTGTACATTCTTTTTGAAAGTTCGGCGTAGTGGACATCTCCCGAAATAAACACAACTCCGTTAGCCTGCGCATCCCGAATAACTTGCGCCATGTGATCTTGCTCTAGTGGGAAGTTCGCCCATGCTTCCATTGAGTTGTGCTCTGTTGCGAATTGTGTTGAAGTGCAAATGACACGAATTTGAGCGGGCTGTAGAAGCACTTCAGACAACCAATTCCATTGCGCAGAACCTAACATAGTTTTACTGATGTCGTTGCTTGCAACGTAGCCGTTATCATCCTCCTCCAATTTGCTTCGAAAGGTTCGGGTGTCGAGAAGAATAATTTGAACACGATGGGTGGAATCTCCAAAATATTGAACGTCGTAAATGCCTTCGTGATTGCGTCTTTCAGATACGGAAGGCTCTTGCCAGAATTCGAGAAAGATTTCTTTTGATTCCCTTTTTTTGCAATACTCGTAGCCAATGTCGTTGTGACCATAGTCGTGGTCATCCCACACCGCAAGAATAGGGGTGGTGGAACATAAATTTTGAAACTCGGGTTTGCAACTGAGCATGACGTATTTATTGCGTAGTTCATTCATGTTTTCGGTGTCGCCGTATATATTGTCGCCGAGATAAATAAATAGATCTGGATTTTGCGCTGCAATTTTCCAAAGGATGGGTTGCTCTTTGAATTCTCTCGCACACGAACCGAAATAGATAGTCTGAATTGTGTCAGGAAAATTTTGATTTATGGGGTGCTCACAAAAATCTGTTTCGTAATGTTTGCATCCCGAAGTGAGAGCAACCATCCCAAGAAGAAGCCAAACCGTATTTCGTGTTTTCATGATTCAAGAAAAAAAGTAAAAGACCGTGAGCGTAAGCCGGGTTCTGTTCATGTGTCGCCACATGTTTCATCATTTATCTATGCGATCTACCCTCCGAGATTGAGCGAGCAACTCTTCAGTTGGAACGAATCCAACGGCCCCGGTTTATTTGATCTTACAGCCCGCAAGGTTTTCCTAGCTCGCCTTGTTACCAAGAACGACGGTGGTCTCTTACACCTCCTTTTCACCCTTACCACTATTGCTAGTGGCGGTTTAATTTCTGCAGCACTGTCTGTCCGTTAAACTTGCGTTTAACGTCCCCCGCTTTTCACAGGGTGCGGCGCTCTGCGCAGCCCGGACTTTCCTCTAGTTTTGCAACCAGCGATGAATCCTCTTCGGTCTTTGCCGCAAAGGTAGTACATTCGCTATTGATTTTTTTAGTTAGAAGATTGAACCGCGAACATGATTAAAAGATTATTCAAATTAGTGCATCCAAAGTTTCAGAAATTAATTCTGGAATACCCCGTTTCTTTCGAACCACGCTACGGGCATGGACAGCCTGCGCACTCGCAATTGCTTTCCATAATTGAAAATAGGAAAGACGAATACAAGAAGTGGCTGCACGCTGCATTGAAATACACGCCTCATTTCCAATCTGTAAAAAACAATACCGAGAAACCTTCAGCGCAAGAGCCCTTTTGGAACAACTTGTTTTTGCCCGGACTCGATATGGTCATGTTGTACACTGCCATCTCTGAACTGAAACCGAAGCGTTATGTTGAAATTGGATCGGGAAATTCAACCAAGGTGGCGCACAAGGCCATTACGGAACAAGGCTTGAAGACTGAAATTATTTCAATAGACCCAATGCCTCGCGCTGAAATAGACGCTCTGGCAAATACCATTATTCGTTCACCGTTTGAAGATTGTGATTTCGATTTTCTGGAAGAATTGGAAGAGAACGATATCTTGTTCGTAGATAATTCACATCGAATATTTCCGAATTCAGATGCAACAGTTTTCTTTTTGGAAGTTCTTCCAAGATTGAAGAAAGGCGTTGTAGTTCAGGTACACGATGTGTATTTGCCGTTCGACTATCCGCAGTTTATGTGCGATCGTTTTTATTCAGAGCAATACATGTTGGCGGCATTTATTTTGGCGAATAGCGAGAAGTATGCGCCCATGATTCCAAATTATTATCTTTCCGAAAACAAAGAATTAAGTCAAATTATAGAACCCATTTGGAATGCCATTCCACACTTAGTGGAAAAACATGGCGGTTCGTTTTGGTTGAAAATTGAAAAGTAACATGACAGAAAAAACGCTCTCTCGCAAGAAGATTCAGAACGGATGGGCCATGTACGATTGGGCCAATTCGGTTTATAACCTGGTTATTGGATCTACCATCTTTCCCATTTTTTACGATGTGATGACTTCGGTGAAAGATGCAGATGGTAAAGTTATTTCGTCGAAAGTGCAAATCTTCGGTGCAACGCTCGAAAACACCGAGTTGATAAGCTACGCAACAGCATTTGGATTGACGATAGTTTGTCTTATTCTTCCCATTTTATCGGGTGTTGCAGATTACTATGGAAAGAAGAAATTCTTTTTGAAGTTCTTTTGCTACTTGGGTGCGCTCTCCTGCATGAGCCTGTATTTTTTCGATCCGGCAAATATGGAATTGAGCATACTCAGTGTAATTCTGGCGTGTGTAGGTTTTTGGGGAAGCTATGCGTTCAGCAACAGCTTTTTACCAATAGTTGCGACAGAAGATGAACAGGATAAACTCAGTGCAAAGGGATTTTCATTGGGCTACTTAGGGAGTATGATTCTGCTCATTTGCGCATTAATTGCTGTTATGGTTGTGGCGAAGAACGACCCAGAGAGAGTTATGATGATGCGTTATTCCTTTATGGCTGTAGGTCTTTGGTGGATGGGATTTGCTCAAATTACATTTGCTCGTTTGAAGGAGACAGAGCGTGTTCATGCCGAAAAAGCCAATGTGCTTACAAAAGGATTTTCTGAGTTGGGAGGTGTGTTGCGTCAGCTTAAAAACTTACCTCAGTTGAAGGCTTATTTATTGGCCTTCTTCACCTTCAGCATGGGTATTCAAACGATTATGCAAATGGCAACATACTTCGGAAAGAAGGAAGTGAAATTGGAAACATTGAACCTCATTGTTGCCATTATCTTGGTTCAGATTATTGCCATACCAGGCGCTTATCTTTTCTCGAAGTTGTCTGATAGAATTGGGAATTTTTCCGTATTGAAAATAGCTCTTGCTTTGTGGATGTTCATTTGCTTCTTCGCGTTTTTCTT
>JBIKVX010000218.1:0-3775 GCA_044356625.1 Flavobacteriales bacterium
ATGTGTTTAGGTTGAATGAATTTTCTAGCCGGTAATTTTTCAAATGGAGAAACATAGGCTACAAATTCTTCCTCGTACAACGGATAAGCAGAGAACGATGAAACATCCGTGTCCGTTGCTAAAATAGCCATGTCTATTTCACCTTGCTGCAAAGCCACGAGCGCTTTTTCTGTTGGAAGTTCAATAAGCGAAACCTTCAAAGAATGGTTTCCTTCTTCCAAATTTCGTATAAAGGAAGGAACGACAGTAGCGGCCAAAGAAGGAATAACCGAAATCCGAATGTGCCCATCAATTCCTTTCGTCAGCTCTTTTGAAATCTCTCGCATCAAATGCTGCTCTGCAAGAATACGCTTGGCTTGATTCAGCAAAGACAATCCTTCTTCGGTAAATTCCAGGGGGTGCATGCCACGACGTACAATAACAATTTCTAACTCTTCTTCGAGCTTTTTCACCATCATGCTCAGAGTAGGTTGACTAACAAAACATGCGTTAGCGGCGGCGACAAAATTCTTATGCTTTTCTAAAGCAACAATGTATTCTAGCTGTTGAAAGTTCATAGGTAAAATCTATACCTACAAAAATACAATTGTTTTTAGTAATATGGCACGCACACCTTTTTCAAAGTCCCGTGTTTCAATTTTGGAGGAACAATATAAACGATTGAAAATTCTAATCCACCTTTTCCTGTGCTTGCTGAACGAAGGGTTGAAGTGTTTAAGTCGTAGGACAATCCGACACGCCATTCGTTATATTCTGCGCCCAATTCAAACCAAGCTGCATCGCGAAATCTTCCGTGAACACCTGCGAAGACTCGGTGATTCTCCCACAACTCTGAAGGAAGTTTGTAATAAGCTCTTGAACCCAAAACTATTTCTTTCAATTTACCTTGACTTTGAAAAAGCGACAAAGCCTCCAACGTAAACTGATCATTCAAAGGCATTCGCGCACTTGCTTGCACGGCATGACGTATGTCCAGCACCACAGCATTGTTGTCCTTGAAACTCTGCTTAGGTCGAGTGAGATTATTCACTGTATATCCAAAATTCCATCGAAGGTTTTCTTGTTGTTTTTGAATGAAAACAGAAAAGCCCAAAGACGGATAAATACGTGCAGTTGTTGCGTAGGTCTCGTTGTTGGAGAGGGTCGGATCGAAACTCATTCCGTTCCATTGCGAGTCGTAAACCAAAGCGCTCGGATCGAATCCGCGAGATGTAATTCCAAAAGAACCTCCCCCTCGAATTTCCAAACTATCGTTTGGCTTATACAACGAGTGCGCAGCGTGCAGCTGAACTTGCGAAGTTCTGAAACGCGAATCTCCTGCCACATCGCTTCCCGCATTCATTCCGAATGACCAAAGCTTTGTTCCTATTTCTTTCGCTTCAGCGGAGAATCCAAAAGTTTGATAAGGTGTTGTCACACTCCGCCATTGGTTACGCTGATTTGCGGCAAATCGAAACTGTCCGTTGAATGTACCAACCTGCGCGCTATTCTGCCAGAGCATAGCTTGATCGAACTGACTGAAGTGAATATCCTGTGCGAAAGAACAATACGACAATGCAAAAAAGAATGCTAGCATTCTCATTCTCATTCCGTTTCTCATTCTGTTTCTCATTCTAATCTTATTCTAGCACAGTAATATTTCCTTCTTCGAAATAAATTTCACCGCCTTCACAAACGGTGCGCAAGTAATAAACAAAAACAGCAGGATCTACTTTCATCCCTTTGAAAAATCCATTCCAACCGATATTCTGATCTTGTGTTTCAAACATTAATTCACCCCAACGATCGAAAACTTTGAAGTCTAATTCTGTGATGAAATTCCCTCTCACATAAAGCCATTCGTTGGCTTGATCGAGATTCGGAGTAAATGCATTCGGAACATACACGGTTGGCCTTCCACATATAAAATCTACCACTCGAACGGTGACGCTGTCTTGCTGAACGCAGTCGCCGTCGGTAACGACAACTGAATAAGTTGTTGTTGCTTCTACGATTGCTAATGGATTGTAGATATTCGGATTGTTCATTCCAAATGTTGGCGTCCATGTGTAATTGAAGTTCTCATTTACCGGTGTTGCATTCAATTGCACAGTGGTTCCTTCCAAAACAACCATGGGCGAAGCACTCGCGTTTACAGTAGATGCATTGAGTGAGCTAACAGTAACTTGAACGGTGTCCTGAGCAAAGCATCCGCTTGGCGTGGCTGCAGAAACAGAAACTTCCGTTCCTGCTGTAAGTATTAATTCCACAGAAGAAGTGCCTTGTCCGCTTAGTAATTGCGCGCTCGATTGCCACTGGTAATTGAACGTTGGATTCGGATTCAACACAGACAAGGAAATTGTATCTCCATAGCACGCTGTAAAGTCTCCTTGAATAGTCGCTTGGTCACCAACCATATAAACAGAAACGCTGTCTTCAACCGTGCAACCTTGATTGGTAAGCTGCGCGAAATACGTTTGCATTCCGTTCACAAAAACGTTTATTGATAGATCCTGTGTATTGCTATTTAGTGGTGAGGAAAAATCAGGTGAAGCGCTCCAAATCAAGCTTCCTGTTGAAGGGTTAATCGCAGCACTAAGGTCTACATTCGATGGCACACAAAGAGAAGTATCGTTTGAAAGAATTAATTCCAATTGAGGAACGATCACATTTTGCGTGAGCGTGTCTGTGCATATATCATGCTGAACCAACAATTGATACGAACCATTCGAACTTCCTGTAAAAATGGGAAGCGGGCCATTCACATCACTTAGATTACCATCATTCGGAGTCCAGGTATAAACAGCATTCGGATCAGCACTCACCTGTCCCAATTGAATGGGCACTCCGGCACAAACTGTCACATCGCCAAGCGTTTCAACAATTGGCGCAATAACGGTTACCGTGCGCGAGATGGTATCCACTGCATTGCACGTCGCTGGGTTCTGCGCGGTTAAGGTTATCGTGTACGTTCCTGGTGCATTGAAGGTGTGAACGACACTGTTTCCAAATACGGTAGAATTATCGTCGCTGAAATGCCATTGAACAGAAGCAGCCAAATAAGAGTTGCTGACCAATTGAATCGTTGATCCTTCGCACAAGAGAGGCGGCGCAATAAAACTCGCCACGGTCAGCGGCAATTGAAAATCGTATTTGAAAACACCGTTGTTACAGCTGTTGTTGTTGATTGCTGAAACTGCATTCGCTGGAAAAATTGGAAAGTCGCTATTTCCGCCACAACCGGCGCATACACTCTGATAAATAATTCCCTTTCGATCGAAACGGCTGGTTCCTCCGTCTACGTGTTCCGCACTAATATTCCCTCCGAAAAAAGAAGCATACGTTACAGCGCTTGCATCGGCCTCCAAAACGAGCAAATAAAAATCGCTGCCATCTGTCGTTGTTTGAAACGCATCTGACGTAGTGAGCAATCCACTGGTATTGCCTGCTTCATTCGTTGAGTATAAGTTCACGGCTCCTCCCCAACCACTGAGGTAAATCTTTCCGCATACATCTACCAAGAATGCTGTCGGAGAAAGACTCGGCCTTCCATCGCCGACACCAAATACGGTGCTCCAAACAATAGACGATAAATCATTGGGGAATTTCGTTACCAACATCCCGCTGTTCGGCTGACTGAATGCGGCATTCACAACAAAGGTTGAATTCGCAGCGCGCGTTTGACCGTACACAAAAACTTCATCGAGGTTGTCTGTTTCAATAAAATAAAGTTGATCATAAACGTTGCTTCCGAAGTATGTCGAAGAAAGCAAACTTGTCCCGTCTGGACTCAACT
>JBIKVX010000024.1:0-13074 GCA_044356625.1 Flavobacteriales bacterium
TGTCTCATGCATTAACACAACTCCATTTTTCTGTGAATGAATTTCATGTTGCACCGCAGGTGCAGCCTAAAGAAGGACTTCCCTACCACGAATGGATCATTGAATTCAACGGAGAAATTCCTGAACAGAATGCACTTCAAGAATTGCTAGACAATAAAATGCAAGAACAAAATGTTTACTACAAAGACCTCATTGTTGGAAGCGTTTTACAAAAGCTGAAAATTACTCCCGTGAAAAACGGAGCATTCAATGCCTACATGAAATCGGAAGGAAAACTTGGAGGCCAAAATAAAATTCCACGACTCGCGAACGATCGAAAATTGGCCGATGCATTACTTCAACATAAATAAAATACTCCTGGTTTTTTTTACGCTTCTCTGCTTTCAAGCTAGTGCACAATTGCGTTGGAGCGAGCAAAACGTTAACTACGGAGTCTTCACAAAATACACCGAGCGTGTAAGCGATATTGTTATCTGGAATGAAGGAACAAAAACAGATCATTTACTTCGTGCAGACTTCTCTATAAACTTTCAAGTGTTGTATTCAACCAAAGATGTGCAACCTGGAGACAGTTTGGTTATTCGCGTTAAATTCAATCCGAGAAAAACAGGAAAATTCAAAGAAGTTATTCCCGTCTTTTTTTCATCGCAAAATGTTTCCACCCCACTTACCATAAGTGCTGAAGTTACTTATGTGAATCTAACGGAAGATCAGCCCTGTCCACATTTCAACGAAAAACCCACACAGTGCTGTGGCGAATTTTCTCTCGACGTATTAGTTCTTGATAAAGCAACGAAAAAACCCATTCGAGATGCCGATGTTGAAGTCTTAGAACAGCGACAACTTCAACTTTCAAAAAAAACAAATAACGACGGCGAGGTGAATGCTGAAATTCCTATTGGCTATTATACGCTTTACGCAGGAAAAGAGGGTTATTCAGGAGAGTCACTCACTACACAAGTGAATCTTCACAACCACCGATTTGTTTTTGAACTTGAGAAAAAGGAAGCACCGCTTCCACCCGTTGTAATTGTTCCTATTGATTCAATTCCATCTGTTGTAGTTACGGAACCCATTCCGAATAGAACATTCGACGAAAAGGAATACGTCCCGAATAACATTTCCTTTTTGATTGACATATCGGGTTCAATGGCCCAAGGCGAAAAATGGCCAATCACACAACAAGCGCTTTCTTCACTTTCCGGTGTTATGCGCGCAACCGACCAACTTTCTGTTTTAACTTATTCTGAAAAAGCAAAAGTGCTTTTGAATACGACTAAAGGAAATGAGGTAAGTGATCTTGGATTGTTGTTGGAAGGAAAGAAACCTAACGGGCAAACCAGCGGGACAGCCGGATTCAACGCTGCCTTCCGCATGTTGCGCAAATCGAAAATTGATGCAGGTAACAATCAGCTCTACGTTATTACTGATGGAGCTTTCAAACCTGAAGATGAATGGCGCATAGAAAAATTAGTTCGCTTAGCAAACAAACGGAACATTCACACCACAGTAATTGTAGTGAAAGGAAGTAAATTCGCGAAAGAAAATTTAGAGAAGATTTCTCAATTCGGAGAAGGATCTTTTCTCTGCATTGAAAATGCAGAAGATGCACAATCTAAGATTTTCGAACTAATAAAGCAGCAATCGAAGAAATGAGTCAAGTAAAAATCATAGGAATATCAGGTGGCAGCGGATCGGGCAAGACCACTTTTTTAAGCGGATTGAAGGAGCGCATTCCGAGTGAGCACCTCGCACTTGTTTCTCAAGATAATTATTACAAGCCGCAAATAGAGCAGCACCGCGATGAGAACGGATGGGTAAATTATGACCTTCCAACAGGAATAGAAAAAGAAAGATTGATTCACGACATGAATCAATTGTTGAATGGAAATGCGATTGAGTTTTTGGAATACAACTTCAACAATCCAGCATGGGAACCGCAGAAGATGGTCATTCAACCGGCCCCCATTGTTGTCATGGAAGGGTTATTTGTTTTTCATTACAGCGAAATTTTCGAAATACTTCATCATAAAATTTACCTCGACGCACCTGTTGACTTGCGCTTGGAAAGACGCATCAGCCGCGACCTTGGACAACGTGGATATCCTGAGCATGAAGTTCGTTATCAGTGGGACAATCACGTTCGTCCCGCCGAAATTGAATACCTCGAGCCCTTCATTGATTGTTGCGATTTAATCATTGACAGCACGAAGCCCATTGAAAGTGAGATTGACCGTTTGGTAAAACTATTGGGATACTGATGGACATTATTATATACACCGACGGCGCAGCGAAAGGAAATCCTGGTCCCGGCGGATACGGAGCTGTTCTCATGGCCGGAAAATTCCACAAAGAAATTTCAGAAGGCTTTCGCCTCACCACCAACAACCGCATGGAGCTTATGGCCGTTTGCGCTGCGTTGGAATTATTGAAATTCGACAATAGTCCGGTTACCATTTACAGCGATTCAAAATATGTTGTAGACTCTGTAGAAAAGAAATGGATCGCGGGTTGGGTGAAACGCGGGTGGAAGAACGTTAAGAATCCTGATTTATGGAAACGCTACATGGCTGTGGCTGCCAAGCACAACGTGAAATTCGTTTGGGTGAAAGGTCATGCAGGCAATAAATACAACGAGCGATGCGATGAACTGGCGGTAATCGCATCTAGCGCTACTTCAAGAAACATCGACTACGGCTATGAAAATCAGTGAGAAACCTCGCGAAAACGAAAATTATTTGTAAATTCGCGCTCTTACCGATTTAGGAAATCATGCGTAACCCATTAATACAAATTGCAGCGCTGCTTGTACTGGCGGCCACTGGTGTGATCTTGTATTCCGTTTATGTTAAGAGTTTGCCCGAAAGCCTGCAAGTAGATTTCATAAGTGAAATCAAAACTGAAGTTCTTAGACAAGACTCTATCCAACAAGTTAAAGATTCGTTGTACAGCGATTCTATTTTAATTGTTGGAAAGGGACAAACAGAATTAGCAGGTCGCTTAGACGCTTTCTTTTCAGGTTTAGATTCTTTGCCAAAAAATACTCGAAGTCTGCATATTGCACACTTTGGTGATTCGCAAATTGAAGGCGATTTACTCACAGCGAACTTGCGTGAACTCATTCAACAAAAATTCGGTGGAAGCGGTGTCGGCTGGATGCCTATGACATCGATAGTATCCGATTTTCGCATTACCATCGGCCATCAGTTCAATGAGTTATGGAACGTACATGACATCCAGAACAACTCAAGTTCTTTTTCAGCAGGGCCAACCGGACAAGTGTTTGTTGCTAATGCTGGAGCAAGTGCCACATTCACTGCTTCCAGATATCCGTTTAGTAAGGCCTGGATTTTTGCACATCCAAATTCATCTGGAGATATTACATATAATTCGAACGGACAAAAAAATACCATTCATTGGCCGAATGAAAATAAATATTACACCTCGCTCAAAGATCTCACAGGAAAACAAATCAGCATAAATTGCGAATCGGGATCACCTGTGATTTATGGTGTTAATTTTGAAGACGGCAAAGGGTGTTACGTAGACAATTTCGCCTATCGGGGAAGCTCTGGAGCTGGCTTGAGTCAATTGCCAAAACCTCTTTTCACAAGCATTGAAGAAATCATTAACTATCGCCTAATAATATTAGAATTTGGTTTGAATGTTCACTCCGTTGGTGTTTCAAATTATAAAAATTATGAAATTTCATTTGATAAAACCATCAAACACATCAAGTCTTGTTTTCCGCACTCAGCCATTTTAGTTGTAGGCATATCCGATAAAGGAAGAAAATTAAAAGGCAAGTGGGAAAGCGATGTCACTGTTAAAGACTTAGAATTAGTCCAGCGCTCTGTTGCGCAAAAGAACGATTGTGCATACTTCAGCTTGTATGATGCAATGGGCGGCGGAGGTTCAATTGTGGGATGGGTTCAAGATTCTGTTCCGAAGTTGGCAAACAACGACTATACCCATTTGAGCAGAGATGGAACCAAACTTGCAGGGCAAATGATTTACGACTATCTGATGCGCTCCTACGATGTTTACCATCAGAAAAAAAACAATACCACTAAGTGAAGTATCGCCTATTATTCATAACACTTTTTTACGCTACCCTTGTTAACGGGCAAATGGCGCGTGAACAGGATTCGCTCATAGGCAAACCGAACAACATAGAGGACCTTTTTTATTATACCAAAACAATGGATTTGCCATTAGATGTGGTCCAAATCGGAGACTCACATATTCAACCGGGCGTTATGGCTGCTCCGCTGGGAAAAATATTGAAAAACACTTTTGGCAATGGTGGATACGGAATGGCATATCCATACCAATTAGCCAACACGAACGGACACTCGGCATATAAGACTTCGTCGAACGTTTCCTGGAAGCCTTCAAAAGTCACCTCTAAAAAACCAAATCAACCCATTGGGATTTCTGGGTATAGCTTATATCAAAATAGCCCTGATGCATATATCGATTATACGTTTGATTCTCTTCAGACTCCACCTATACATTTTGTGACTATTTTTCACTCGTCTAACTTAGACTCAAATTATCATTACGCTGTTGAGTCGAAAAAGGGAATTCAAAGTGAATTTCTTGCAAATGAAAGCACTCCATTCAAATCCGTATTTTATTTTGAAAAAGCCGTTTCAAAATTTAGAATCACGCACATTAGAAAATACAAACAACAGACTACGTCAGTCATTCAAGGCGTATACGTTCGTTCAAAAAAATCCGGAGCAGTCGTTTCATCGATTGGGGTAAACGGCGCTACGTTTAACCAATACAACCACGCCGAAGACTTCAGAAAACATATTGAAAGTTTGGCTCCTGATATTGTTATACTTTCATTGGGAACGAACGAAGCTTTTGCGGGTAGCTATTTCTCAGACAGCACGTTTAGAGAAGAAGTTCGAGGAATGATTCAGCTACTCTCTGGTTTAGAAAAACCTCCGATAATTGTTCTAACCACCCCACCAGGAGTGAGCATTTCTGAAAAGGTTGGGAAAAAATATGTATTCCTTCCGAATCCGCTTGTCCCAAGAATTCGTAAAGTTCAAATCGAGTTATGTCAAACGTATAACCTCTATGTATACGACTTATTCACATGCATGGGCGGTGCAGGTAGTATGCTAGAATGGTCTAAGCTTGGCTTAACTGATGCCAAGCATATACACCTGAGCATGAAAGGGTATACACTAGCGGGCGAATCCATGTCAAAAGCATTTACTCATCATTTAAGGCATATCCAAAAGCATGATTAGTTTACGCGCCATATTTGAACAGTTGAAATATCAAGTGGAATCGCCCCTCGTTTTCAATTCTGCTTTTTTCTTTTTCTTTTTCACATTCTTCTTTGCCGTTTACGCCTTGGTGCATAAAAGAGTCACACTGAGGCTATGGGTGGTATCCATGTTCTCCTTGTTTTTCTTTTATAAGGCCTGCGGAGAATATGTTATTTTTATTCTTATAGTAGCGGTTGTGGATTACAACCTAAGTCACATAATTGCAAAAACCAAAAGTGCCACCTTAAAAAAGGCACTGCTGATCTCCAGCATCCTTCTCAACCTTGGTTTGCTATTCTATTTCAAATACACCGATTTTTTTATTGAAATGGTCAATGAATGGGGGCATGGAAATTACAACCTGCTACAATTGGCATTACCTGTTGGAATTTCCTTCTACACTTTTGAAAATTTAAGCTACACGGTAGATGTCTATAAAGGCCATTTTAAACCCGTAAATAAATTTGTAGACTATCTCTTTTTCCTGACCTATTTCCCGAAATTAATGATGGGTCCTATTGTCCGAGCAGCTGATTTCCTTCCGCAAATAAGAAAACAAATTGCATTGAAATCAGAGGACATCAGCTATGGATTCTATTTCATTTTAACTGGAGTATTTAAAAAAATGGTCATTAGCGATTTTCTATACACCAATATTGTTGAAATTGTTTTTGATGACCCTTCGCGCTACAACGGGCTTTATTGCTTAACCGCCGCATATGCATACGCCATTGTTATTTACTGCGATTTCAGTGGATATTCAGACATGGCCATTGGCATTGCTCGATGGATGGGGTTGAAAATAGAAATCAACTTCCTAGCTCCCTACCAAAGTTCATCGATCACAGAATTTTGGCGCCGCTGGCACATTTCACTTTCAAGTTGGTTAAGAGATTACCTCTACATTCCGCTTGGAGGAAACAGAAAAGGAAACAGTCGAACCTACCTGCACCTTTTCATTACCATGTTGCTAGGAGGCTTTTGGCATGGGGCAAACTGGACATTCATCATATGGGGATCGCTACATGGCATTGCTTTAGCCATTGACAAATTGAGATTGGGTAACCGGAAGCTCCCATTCATGCAATCCGGTTTTACTTGGAAAAGAGTATTCGGAATTGCGTTCACTTTCCACTTTGTTGTTTTTTGTTGGATATATTTCGGACCTAGTTCAGTAGAAAAAAGCAACATCATTATTAAGCAGATTTTCACTAACATGGATCTAACTGCATGTCATGAATTCGCTTACCATTACAGATGGATTATCTTCACAATTATTGGAGCTTTTATACTTCACCAAATTCCTTTGAACTGGAATGATAAAATTATAAATGGAATAACGAAAACTCCTTTCTTCGTGAAACTTGCTCTATTTATTGCGATTCTGCTTGTTGTTGGAATACTGAAAGCAGATGTTCCTGTGGCACCCATTTATTTGCAGTTCTGAGAATATTTTGTTTAAGCTATACTTCCTCTTGAATGATTACCTTTGCAAAAATTTGAAACCATGCGTACAGACCAATACCAAGGACACGATTATTATTTAATGGATGAGCTGCTTACCGACGAGCACAAATTGATTCGCGATGCAGCACGTGAGTGGGTAAAAAAAGAAGTTTCTCCAATCATTGAAGAAGCTGCTGAAAATTGCAAATTTCCTCAACACCTTATACCTGGCCTAGCTAGCATTGGCGCTTTCGGACCTTATATTCCTGAAGAATACGGCGGAGCTGGATTGGATCATATTGCATACGGACTTATTATGCAAGAACTCGAGCGCTGCGATAGCGGACTTCGCTCTACGGCATCAGTTCAATCTTCTTTGGTGATGTATCCGATTTGGAAATACGGGTCTGAAGAACAACGCATGAAGTTCCTTCCGAAATTGGCTTCGGGCGAATGGATCGGTTGCTTCGGATTAACAGAGCCAGATCACGGTTCGAACCCAGGTGGAATGACCACCAACTTCAAAGACATGGGCGACCATTATTTGTTGAACGGTGCGAAAATGTGGATCTCTAACGCTCCATTCGCGCAAGTAGCAGTAGTTTGGGCAAAGAACGAAGAAGGACGCATTCACGGAATTATTGTAGAAAGAGGAATGGAAGGATTTTCAACTCCTACCATGCACGGCAAATGGAGTCTTCGCGCAAGTGATACAGGCGAGTTGATTTTCGACAACGTGAAAGTTCCGAAAGAAAACTTGTTGCCTGGACGTTCAGGATTGGGCGGACCTCTTTCTTGTTTAGACAGTGCGCGTTACGGAATTGCTTGGGGCGCCATTGGTGCAGCATTAGATTGCTACGATGTTGCTCTTCGTTATTCTCAAGAACGCATGCAGTTCGGCAAGCCAATCGGTGCTTTCCAATTGCAACAAAAGAAATTGGCTGAAATGATTACTGAAATCACCAAAGCACAATTGTTGACACTTCGTTTGGGTCAGCTTCGTAACGAAGGTCGTGCGACAAGTTCTATGATCTCTATGGCGAAGCGCAACAACGTTGACATGGCAAAAACAGTTGCTAGCAACGCTCGTCAAATGTTAGGCGGAATGGGCATCACAGGTGAATACCCAATCATGCGTCACATGATGAACCTTGAGTCGGTTATTACCTACGAAGGAACCCATGACATTCACTTGTTAATTACAGGAATGGACGTTACTGGATTCGACGCATTCAAATAATAGAATGAAACAAAATATTCTCGCATTATTACTAACCCTGGCTTCGGCCGGGGTTTTTGCTCAACAAGCAGTTGGTCCTCATTACGTGTTCACCAATTACAGCGGCACATTCACTCCATTAGAGGAAGCAACCTCGCTTGACGGTGGTCAGATTTGGGATGATCCGACATGGACCGTTCCTTTGGGGTTTACTTTCTATACCGCTAACGATACCATCACTACTCTATATGTTGGAGAGTTGGGCGCAACGATTTATGGAATTCAAGACGATTCTTTAACCGATATTTTTCTACCCTATTACTCAGACATTGCGAACGCAGACAACGACACTTTGGTAAGTCCTGTTAGTTATGTGGTGGAAGGCCCTCCGGGATTTCAAATTTGCAAAATCGAATGGATGAATGTTGGGTTCTATGAAGAGGGTTCGCTCAATGGATCATTCACCAATAGGACTTCTTTTCAACTTTGGATCTACGAAAATTCAAATGTTTTCGAATACCATTATGGGCCAAGTAATATTTCAGATCCCACTTTGGTTCACATGTTCGGGGCACCAGCAGCAGCCTTTGTTGAAAATCTTAATCAAAATTCCGGATTCGAATGGGACGGTTTCTGGAGCATTAGTGGAAACACAGACTCACCGGCAATTACCCCACTAACGACGAACGACGTTCTCATGGCTCAAGGTTTTCCTGCCAATGCCCTATTGAGCGGCGAACCTGCTGAAGGAACGGTATATCGCTTTGCACCCATCTTTGTTAATGTTGAAGAAAATAGCCTTTCGACCTTCGATGTATTTCCAAATCCAACTTCAGGAATTCTGAATGTTTTCAATCCAACACAAGAATCTGTTGTTGTGCAAATACTTTCTTCGGAAGGAAAGATTGTACAAATTGAAACATTGAATTCAGGAAGGAATTCCATTCAAACCGAAAACCTATCATCCGGATTTTACTTGCTTCGAATCAACGGTACTTGCTCTTCATTCATTAAGAACTAATTCATGAAAGGCAATTGGCGTAGCCTTCCCGTTATTGTCATTTTAGCAATAATCTGGGGAAGCTCCTTCATTCTCATGAAGCGAGGCCTGTTTGCCTTCGACGCCAACGGAATTCAAGTTCCTGTCTTTTCGCCGAATCAAGTTGCAGCTTTAAGATTGGGCATTGCGTCTTTGGTCATGCTTCCTTTTGCATTCATTTTTAAAAGCTGGTTGAAACGTGAACTCATTTGGTGGTACATCGTGGTTGGACTTTTGGGAAGCGGCATTCCTGCTTTCCTTTTCACGAACTCGCAGATGTTCTTGCACTCGAGCATGTCGGGCATCTTGAATGCACTCACACCGCTCTTCACCCTCATTGTCGGATACCTCGTCTTCAAGAAGTCGGTCCGCAAAATGCAAATCGTTGGCGTTACCCTCGGACTTATTGGCGCGGTTTGCCTCATTAGTTTGCGCGGATTAGGCGACTCGAAGAACATGGCGTACAGCATGCTCATTGTGCTTGCAACGATAAGCTATGGTTTTAGCGTGAACACGATTCACAGCAAACTTCACGGCGTGCCTTCATTTGCTATTTCAGCCTTTTCGTTACTGGTGGCTGGAATTCCATGTTGGTTATTGATTGCTACGGACGGCACATTGGAAACTCTTCAGACCAATACACACGGATGGCGCAGCCTAGGATTCATAGCCACCTTGGCCATTTTAGGAACCGCTCTTGGGAATATTCTGTTCTTCCGATTCACGCAGAAAGTTGGCGCACTAGCCGCCTCTTCCATTACTTACCTCATTCCAATTGTAGCAATCTTTTGGGGAGTATACGACGGCGAGCCGTTCACTTGGCTTCACGGTGCTTTTGCTGGGATTATTCTTACGGGGATTTATTTAGTGAATAAGCAGCCGAAGGCGCAAAGTCCACAAAGTGGATAAGTCCGCATAGCGGATACATCCCGAAGGGATTAGTCCACGAAGTGGATACATCCCAAAGGGATATGTCCCAAAGGGAATCTTAAAAAATATATTGTTTTCAAACAAACAATGTGTATATTTGCACCCCTTTAAACAGGAAAAACTAATTAAAAATTAACGTTATGTACGCAATTGTTGAAATAGCAGGGCATCAGTACAAAGTACAAAAAGATCAGCAGATCTTCGTTAATCGTCTTCAAAACGAAGAAGGAACACAGGTTGAATTCAACCACGTTCTTTTGACTGATGATAACGGTTCGATCACTGTTGGCGCCCCAGCTGTAGAAGGTGTTAAGGTCACCGCACGCGTAGTGAATCACCTTAAAGGAGATAAAGTAATTATCTTCAAAAAGAAACGCCGTAAAGGCTATCAAAAGAAGAACGGTTTCCGTGCTTATTTGACAGAAATTGTAATTGAAAACATTGGTTAACCCCTAATACTAAAAGACAATGGCTCACAAGAAAGGTGTCGGTTCGTCGAAAAACGGCCGTGATTCAGAAAGTAAACGCTTAGGTGTAAAATTATTTGGCGGACAAGTATGTGTTGCTGGTAATATTATCATTCGTCAGCGTGGAACTCGTCACAATGCAGGCTTAAACGTTGGGGTTGGAAAAGACCACACGTTGTATGCATTAACAGACGGAGTAGTAGAATTCCGCAAGAAGAAAGACAACAAGTCGTTCGTTTCGGTTGTTCCTGCACAGGCGTAATCGAGAGTTCGTCTCAACAATTTTCAAAAACTCTCGATCTTTTGGTCGGGAGTTTTTTATTTTATCCAACATCAAGTAACTTCGTCACATGCTTCAAGTACCCTATTTAAGAGAGAACACAGAGAAAGCGCTTAGCGGTTTAGCCAAGCGTAACAAAGATTTTTCAGCAACCGTTGAATCAATTATTTCAGTTGACGAATCACGTCGCAAACTTCAAAACGAACTCGACAATCTTTTGGCCGAGTCGAATAAAATTTCGAAGATCATCGGCGATCTTTTCAAGGAAGGGAAAAGAGAAGAAGCCGATGGAATGAAGGTTCGCACCACTGAGATCAAAGAAGAATGCAAAGGTGTTGAAACAAACCTTTCTCAATTGGAAGAAGAGTTGAAGCAACTGCTCTACCTCGTTCCAAACGTTCCACACGAAAGCGTAGTCTTTGGAAAAGGCGCAGAAGAAAACGAAGTGGTCTACTCTTCCGGAGATATCACAGCGCTCGGTGAAAGCAAATTGCCGCACTGGGAATTGTGCGAAAAACACAAGCTCATCGATTTCGAATTGGGCGTAAAAATTACAGGCGCTGGTTTTCCTGTTTACATCGGAAAAGGAGCGCGTCTGCAAAGAGCGTTGATTAATTTCTTTTTGGAAGAAGCCATGAAGGCCGGTTACACGGAGCATCAAGTTCCGCATATGGTAAATGAAGCCAGCGGATACGGCACAGGACAACTTCCTGATAAAGAAGGACAAATGTATTATGTGGGTGCAGATGACTTGTATTTGATCCCTACAGCGGAAGTGCCGCTTACGAATTTGTACAGAGATGTATTATTGAAGGAAGAACAACTTCCGATTAAGCTTACCGGATATACCCCTTGCTTCAGAAGAGAGGCGGGTAGTTATGGAAAAGATGTTCGCGGATTGAACCGCTTACATCAATTCGACAAAGTTGAAATCGTTCAGTTGTCGAAACAAGAAGACAGCTACGCTTTGTTAGAAGACATGGTAAACCATGTGAAAGGTCTTTTAAATAAATTGGAATTGCCTTTCCGTATTCTTCGTCTTTGTGGCGGAGACATGGGATTCACATCTTCTTTGACTTTCGATTTCGAAGTGTATTCAGCAGCGCAAGAGCGTTGGTTAGAAGTAAGTTCTACTTCGAACTTTGAAACATTCCAAGCCAATCGCTTGAAATGCCGCTACAAAGGCGCCGATGGAAAAACTCAGCTCGTGCATACACTAAACGGCAGCGCGCTCGCGTTACCTCGTATAGTGGCAGCCTTATTGGAAAATCATCAAGATGAAAATGGCGTGAGAATACCTCAAGCGCTTGTACCTTACTGCGGATTTGAACGAATTTAATTTTTGAATATGCGCATAATCTGCTTCTTCACGGCATCAGCACTTCTGCTTTCATGTAAGCAGCCAAATTCATTCACCCTATCAAATTTATTCACTTCTCCTGATAGAACAGAATATGTCAAACAAATCGATTCAATTTCGAACGTATTAGAAAATGTTGCTGCTCCGTATGAAAAGCTGAATCTCGATGAGCTGCAGGGAAAAGTAGATACCGTGAACAAGCACCTTGACTTCATTCATGAGAACTACAAAGGCGACATGAATAAAAGCATCGCATTCCATTTGGTAGAATACAGAACCATTCGTAAACTAATACCTGAGTTCGGAAAGCGTCGCGAGAATATTGCAAATAACCTAACTGTTTCTCGAGAACAACTCTCAGGCTTAAAGAAAGCATTGAGCGAAAAAGCGACGCACGATGCCTTTGGAAATGAAATCAACGATGAATACTTGATGAAACAAATACAACAAGAAAAAACCATTAACGCTTCTCTAGTCAAGGAAATTGCTTTCATTGTTCAAAAATCAGATTCCATTAATAACCGCTTCGCTCGCCATTACGACCAAGCGAAATTCTGGTGCGACAGTATTGCGGCTTCTTCGAAATAAAATATGAAAAAGCTCTGGCTCATAACACTTTTAATACTCGCTACCGAATGTTCATTCGGTCAGCGTGATTATGAAATTGCAGAGCAGTACTTCCACAATGGTCAGTTCACAGAAGCGAAAATGTATTACGAGAAGCTTTCCAAAGAAGGATTCCTAAATGAAATTTTCGAAAATTACAAGGAAACACTCATTCAGTTAGAATTAGAAAAAGACGCTGAAACCCTTATCAAACGAAGGTTAAAGCAAACCAAAGATGTAACATTAAATGTTGATTTAGGCAGCTTATACTCTCATTTCAAACACGATAAAAATGCTGCAGATGCTTACCAAACTGCTTTGGAAAAAACATCTCCTTATCGAATGCCTATTCTCGAGTTGGGACAGAAATTCTTAGAACTTAACCTTTACGCTTGGGCATTGAAGGCCTACGAAAAAGGAAAAAACGAAGGGAAAG
>JBIKVX010000219.1:0-3761 GCA_044356625.1 Flavobacteriales bacterium
TCCTTTCAAGCCGGATTTCTCGCAATCGTAAATGGTGATAATAAGTTTCCCGGTAGGATTGTCAAAATCGAAACTACAGCTCCCCGTATTAATCTGGTACCATTGCCCGCCGCCTTGATCCATCCATTCTCCGTTGCCTTGAATAATTTTACCCGGTGCAACCGTTCCCATATTGAGTTTGATAGCCGCTTTCCAACCGTAGTCAGAAAAGTTTATGTCGCAGATCATTCCTTGGCTGTTTTTGAAAGTGTATTTCCCGTCATTATGTTGGGAAAATGCGGGTTTTGCTGTCATACATATAATGAACAGGAATGCAATTTTTAATTTCATATATTTTGTTTTGTTATTTGATAATATTCTTTTTCTTTTTTTTTAGGATGCCTAGATAATAGAGTTTTCTTTTGTCTAAGAATTTTATTTTGGCCTTCTACTTGTTATTCGTTTGCACAAGTTTTCAATTCCGCATAATTGTGATCGCTAAAAGGAGAGAGAGCTCCCACTAAAGTTTTTTTATCTTCTTTTTTTTTCTCATCTTTAGTTTCAGGATTTTTATAGTCGTTGTCAGGATTTTTACATCCACCGGCAATCAGGCTCAAGACAGCTAATGTAATAGCAAATGTTTTGAAATTTGGAACTTTGAATTTGTACTCAGTACGAAAGTAAAGTTGAGATTTCTTACAGTTATTCGAATGGGCGGGTGAAGCAATAAGTTTTGAGTGGTTCATTTCGTCGTCTGCGTGTTTAAATGTTCTCTTTGGTTAAGGTTTTAAGAATGTCTTCATGAGTTTGGGTTTCATGAATTAGTTGTTAAATCAGGGTGATTGTCGTTCAAGTCATGAACGTGCGCTTGAGCGACAAAGGTGAGAGATACAGACTGGGGAATCGATGGAAGCCCATTCTTTTTGCGGTATTCCATCATCAAATTGTACAATTTCTTCTCTTCTTCATTCAACCCAGGAGAAAAAGTAAGACTTGTAATTAACAAGAATATAAGCGTTGTAAAAATTCTATTTGCTAATCGCATGTTCGTTAATTCAACTTGAGTTAAAGTCTTGGTTGACTAATATATTGAATTATTAAATACGAAGTAGTAAGAATTTATTAAAAAAAGATAAGAAAAGGAAATAAAGACAAATTGAAACCCAGTCGTTCGGAATGAGTATGCCTTGATTATTAATCAGAAAAGCCCCATGCTATATTCGGCCTAGGACGAGGTAAATCAAGGGCTATTTGCTTTCTTTAAGAACCATATCAATCGTTATAGCACCCGTTAGTATTGCTATTTTATTTTGCACGTTTGAATAGTTAGGTTCAATGGTTACGTTATACTTATCAGCAGATGTGAATATTTCTTTCAATGCTCCTGCCCATTTTTTCGAAATGGTGCCAATTTGATTGCTAGCAGAGTCTGTAATATTAAAATTCCAGGCTCTCCAGTCGCCGCTAATTTCTGCAATTAGATCCCCAGATGGATTGAATATTTTGAATGTAGGTTTGAACAATTTAAACTTCTGCTGGATTGTTCCAATGATATTCCCTCCAGCATTTTTAATTACGATATGTGACATAAAAAATGTCCAACCGCGAGAGATAGAAGCTTCCAAATCATTATTAGAATTTCTTATCTCGAGCATAAAAGGAAGCATGGCCTTATTAATCAAAAGTCTAAGTACTTTTTGTCCTCCACTTAGTTTTTGGTTTATTGAGCCGATGCTCTCACCTTTGTCGTTATAAATCTGATAGCAGTTTTCAAATTTAAATAACTGCACTTTTTCGTCAATGAAATACGTATTAGAATCGAAAAAACGGGTTGCCATATTGATATTAATTTTAGCGTTTAGATTAGAAGCCCCTATTTAGTACATTAAACTTTTTTTGGATGAATTGATCCATCCGGCTTGGTTTTCATACTTCACAAAATAGATTTTAAGGTCAGCCTGATTTTCATAATCTACGAAGTAGACACTTTTTTTGGCTTGATTTGAATATTGAGTAAAGAACCACTTTCCGTCGTTATTTCCCGCTTGATTTTCATATTGAACTTTGAATACTTTCAAGTCTGCTTGATTTTCATAGTCAACGACAAAAACTTTTACATTTGCCTGATTCGAATATTCCACAGAAAACACTTTTTGTGCCTTAGCTGCCCCAAAGGCGAGCAACATTGTGGTTAGAGTTAAGAATTTTTTCATATGTTTTATTTTTTTATTTACACTCATTTATGGTTTTAAAAATTCCAGCCCCAGTTACTTTTATTTAAGCTAAATTTTCTTTTCTCGTCACAAGCATTCTTTTTGATTTAACACTTTCTTTCTACTTTCAGCAATTAACAAATCAGTTGTATAAAACGAATCGCATGTTTTCGGCTTATTTTGTCTGGGGTATTCAAATATAGGAATAACTAACATAGCGCAATATTAAACTTACGAATAATATTCAAAACCTTTAATTGCTTATCGTTTAAAGATTGCGCCAAATTATTAAGATGGTTTTGCAAATATTTTGTGTAACAGGTTTTTCATCTTCGCTGAATATGGAATTTCTATTTGATAGGTTATTAAAGTTGCAATTCCAATAATTATTGGGAAGTCAATGAAAACGATAACTACCCAAAAATTCCATCCGTAAATATCGCAAAATAGTGGGATGATGATTTTAAGAGAAAAAAACTGATGAACCAAATAAAGGGCGAAAGAGATTTTCCCGAGAAATAAAGTTGCCTTGTTTACGATGAATGTAAGACGATCATTGATTAGTAATATAAAGAGAACAAAATAGATGAAGAGCATTACACTGTATTCTGCAGCAGAAATGAAGAAATGCGCAGGACCAGAATAAGGGAATAGTAAAATTTGACAGATAAAACAAAAGAGAATGATTGAATAGTTAAAAATCAAGTTATCCCTTTTCGTGTAAAGGGTATAGAAAGTTGTACCTGCAAAGAATAGAGGTAAAAATTGAACGAGGGGTACAAGTTCAAGCACCCCTTTTAGGCAACCTATTTCGAGGAAATAATGTGTATATATCACAGCGCTTGAGCACAAGATAATTCCGATTGCCTTCAGATATTTTAGCCATTTTATTTCAAAAAGGATGAGCATAAAAATGTAGAAAAGCATTTCAATTATCATTGTCCAATATGGGCCATCCAAATCGGGTAATTTCAGGTAAAGCTGGAACATGGTTAGATTCCCTAAATATGGAATCACATTTTTATCATAATCCGGGATATTGTAATGCAGCGAGTACCAAGTGATAGTAAGGAATGTAAATGTTACGCAAGCCCAATATGTTGGATAAAGCCGACTAACTCTATTGATTACAAAATCGACGCCTCTTGTTACTTTTTGAAGACTCATGAATATCACGAACCCACTAATGACAAAAAACAAATCAACACCTGTTGTTCCTAATTTGAAAAATGAGTTATATGCAGGTCTCCCCATAGTGCAATGAAAAAACACAACCAAAATGGCGGCGAGACCTCTTAATGCATCCAGTTCTTTGTACCTTTTGACGGGCTTCAGATTGTCGGGTTCTTTTGTCATTAGTTTTGGCCTACGAAAATAGGCACAACTTAGTTTCGAGCGTTACAAAAATATTGAAGACACTTCAAAAGCGCGGAGGATATGTGAATTTATCGTCTGGAGATTGGTTTGTTGTGCAGCGTAAAAATCTTTCAGGCTAGGGAAACTTGCGTTGCTAGTCTGAACTGTTGAAGACGGTTATCCGACGAATGGCATTATTAAAGTTAAGAAAGG
>JBIKVX010000220.1:0-3750 GCA_044356625.1 Flavobacteriales bacterium
TGGTCAATTCCCGAATGCAGACGATAAGCCGAACCTAACCTATTCCAGCTTAACCGAACAGCATGTGCTGTACGATTTAATCTACAATCCCGAAACGACAGCCTTCCTTCAAGAAGGAATTTCTCGCGGAGCTCGTTACTGCAACGGCCGCAGCATGCTTGAAATTCAAGCCGACGAGAGTTACAAGATTTGGAATCTTCTTTCCGAATAAACAGCATATAATTTATACGATTTTGGCATAAGGATTCGAGAAGATTCCTCGGAAATTTGTTTCAACAAAATACTGCACGTACATTTGTAAAAAACACACGTATGCAGACTAAATTAACTTTAATCATGGACAAGAAACTTATAGAAGAAGCGAAGGTCTACGCAAAAGAAACGCAACAAAGTCTGTCGCAATTGGTCAGCGACCAGCTTGAAAGAATTCTTTGCAAGAACGAAGACCCTGACAAGTACAAAGATCATCCAATGGCCGATCTTCTGGGCATAGCTAGTGACTTACCTGAAGAATTTAAAGGAAAATCACACAAACAAATTATGTACGAACACATTGCAAAAAAACACGCATGAAGCACATCTTTTTTGACACTAATATCATACTTGACTTTCTAATAAATAGAGGTCCTCATGGAAAACCTGTTCTTCATATTTTTTCACTTCAAGAAAAAAAAGTAGTGAAAATATACACATCCACTTATGCTGTACTTTGTGTTCAATATTTTCTGCGGAAAATTGTCTCGGCAGATAAAACTAGAGAGATAATTCTTCGGCTAATCGATGAAATTGAAATTCTTGACACCAATAAAAACATACTGTTAGCAAGCCTCAGTAGCCAAATGGAAGATTATGAGGATGCTGTCCAAGTTCAATGCGCTTTATCAAATCGAAAAATCACTCACATGATAACTCGCAACAAGAAAGACTTCAAAGATTGTCCTTTACACATCTGCACAGCTAAGCAATTCACGGAGCAGTTCACTTCCTAACCACAATCTTCTTCCGAACGGCAGTTCCGTTCAATTTCAGAATATAAATTCCTTCCGAGAAGTTCGAAAGATTAACAAGCGTGGTTCGTGCAGTGACGCGTTCCGACCAAACTATTCTTCCACTTAAATCATACAACTCCAATGCTGAAACAGTGCTCCAGTTCGAACCGGCGTCAATGGTCAATTGTGTACTTGCTGGATTCGGATAAACTTGAATGTCGTTGAAGAGCGTTTCATTCACCGCAATAATGGTGTCGCTTGAATAAAAACCCAACCCTCCTCCTATTTGTCCAATGAACAAATCACGTTTTCCATCGGCTGTAATATCTTCAAACCAAACCGCACAGCGTTCGCCTTCGTTAATGCCTTCGAAGTCTGTTGTGTCCAAAGTGAAATCGCCCAAAAGATTTCCAGATATATTCGAGAAGTGATTGACTTGTCCTGTTTCGGTTCCCAACAACACTTCCCATTCATTCACTTCATTCTTGAAAAAATGTGGAACACTGTATCCGAATATTCCTAAAATATTCGTGGCTACCATTCCTCCCAACGTGTCTTCTCTGAACTCGTATGATGCAACGTTGGCTGTCCCAATGTTCGCATAATAATTCACGTTACCATTCTTCTCTCCGACTGCCAAATCTAACAGTCCATCTTCATTTAAGTCAACAAATTGCGGTGTCGCGAATTGACCCACATCTATGGTTAGACCGTTGTTGTCCTTCAACAATTCTCCATTGTCTGAAAAGGCATATCCATTCGCCGTTGAAGCTGCATTTTCATAACGAACGAGATATCCGTTTTGAACGCCGATTAAAAGATCTTTATCCCCGTCTCCATCGTCATCTCCGAAAGCCAGACACTTGCTATCGAGAGTATCCGTAGCCAAAGGCAGCCAGTTGTTCGAATTGAAATCGAATGAAGGAACTGTTGGGGTTCCGTTGTTGTAATAACAAAAGATTCTGGAAGTGTGATTGTTGCTTGGAGTAATCGGATCGAAAGACTTGCGATTGGTGATAAGCAAATCTTTCAATCCATCGCCATTCACATCTTCCAAAATCGGATATGCTCCAGTGCCTAATTCAATCATGTCGTGCTGAAGAAAATCGTCCATCACAAATTGAAATTGTGGCGAAGTTTCTCCTCCCGTATTTTCATAATACCAAACGCTATTCACATCTTCAGCGGTTGCGTAGGCATTCGGTGAAACGAGCAAATCACTCACGGCATTGTTGTTCACATCTTCGTAATACGCACATGGAAACAACGGTAGATTCACAGGAATTGAATTTCCTACTTGAGCAGGAAAGTCGAATTGAACAGTGGTTGCACTGTCGAGCCCATTCACTGCATTTTCAAAAAAGATTGCACCCAAATTATTTTCAGAAACATCTCCGATTACAAAATCTTTAATCCCGTTGTTATCGAGATCAATCGAACAGATTGAACTTCCTGTATGCAAGTTATTTTGCGAACGCGGATCGGTGACATTGAAACCGCAATTGAAATCTCCACCTTCAATAATGGCGAAACTCTCGGGACTTTCTCCGAACATTCCGTAGCATCTGTTTCCACAGATGTAGTTGGTAGTCTCGCAATTACCGGTTTCAGTTTGCATCGACTTGAAGAAATAAACGGTTGTAGATTGTTCTGTATAGGAGAATATATCTAGATCGCCGTCATTGTCGTAATCTGTAATTGAAGGAACATCCAGGCTTACGGTATAAATTGGTGCAGAGAACGGACTGCCGAAATCGTAATTCGACTGAATGGTAGCTCCATTATCAACAGGCTCAAAGGATAACACCCCATTTGAAGAGGTGTTCTTCCACAATTTAATACCGCTGTAATAATTCGCGAAAATATCTTCCTTCCCATCGCAGTTGTAATCGCGTAGCAAAACCCAATTGGTTAATCCAGTTGGAAAAGCATTGTTGTATTCACGCGTGTAGCGGTAGTAGGTATCGCCTTGCACATCTCCCATGTTTATGAAAATGGAAATGCGCGAACCGATTCGATCGAAAACAAAAATATCCTTACTGCCATCGCCGTTAGCGTCTACCCTAGAAAACTGACAAGAGTTTAACCCACCCGCCCAAGGGTTCTGCATGTAGAATCCGTCTGCACTCACCGGAGTGGTGTAAGAGCGCGTAAGTGGCTGCGCGATTGCAATTCCGCAAGCGAAAATCAAAAATAAGACGAAGGAGTATTTCATACCCCTCAAAGATAGCATTTGCACGTTAACACTTTAAGAAGTTTCTTTGCAACATGAACGCATCTCTTACATTTCTATTGGTGGCATTGTGTATTGTTATCACAGGCACTTTGGTTTTCTTCTTATTGGAAAAGCAACACAAGCACAACGAGAACCGTTGGAACGCTGAATTGCGCAAAGCAAATGCTTCAGCCCTTGCTTCATTGCGTCTATCTGCTTACGAGCGATTGATTGTTATGTTGGAAAGATCAAGACCGAGCAGCGTTGTCTTGCGCAGCAATCGTTCGGGAATGACATGCACGTTATTGCAGTTGGAAATGATTCGCAACATTCGCGAAGAGTTCGATCACAACGTTTCGTTGCAGATGTATGTTAGCGAGCACACGTGGGCAAGCATTCAGCAAGCGAAGAGCGACATCTCTGAGCTTTTCAAGGTTTCGTACTCGAAAGTGAATCCAAGCGACAACAGCATGTATCTGAGCAATTTCGTTTTAGAGATGGAAGCTACAGTGGGGAATCCGGCTGTTGAAAATGCGTTGAGGATGT
>JBIKVX010000221.1:0-3730 GCA_044356625.1 Flavobacteriales bacterium
GTTTGCTGAATACACTTTTTTATTTCCTCTTCAAGTTGATCAGGATACATCGATCCAGCGCCCAAAAGCCCGAGTCCACCTGCGTTTGAAACAGCACTTACCAAATTCGCTCCCGTGCACCAAATCATTCCTCCTTGTATGATCGGGTATTTTATTCCAAAAAGTTGATTGACTGAATTCATGTTGAAATTTTCTCCAAAAATGCGAAAAACTATTCAGTGTTCGGAAATTGTTGATTATCTTAGCACACGACTTTATCCAAAATGAAAAAAATAGTATTCTTTCTAAGCTTGGTTTTAGCGCTTCTATCAAACGTTTCGTATGCTCAATACCATTGGGATTACGGGTTGAAAGTGGGCGCGTCAAACTACCTCGGAGACATCGGAGGGAAATATCTTCCAAGAAGAGACTTTGTTGTAGATATGCACCTCATATCAACTCGTATGTCTGCAGGGGCCTACTTGAGGTACAAAGTCAACAAGCGTTTGGCCTTCTCTACAAATTTCGACTGGATTCGAATTACAGACAGAGATGCTTACACGACTTACGCTCCGCGTAGAGCTAGAAACGCAAATTTCCGAAATGACTTATTGGAGCTAGGTGGTCGCGCTGAGGTTACCATTTGGTACGACAACGATGTGGGAAATAAAGGTTATTACAACCCTGACTTTAAAGTGTTTTTGTTTGCCGGTTTAGCTGGTTACTCTTCAAATCCCAAAGGACAGATTTTCAAAGACGGTGATGTTCAATACGGTGGAGAATGGTTCGCTTTGCGTGATTGGAGAACGGAAGGACAAAAAACGGCATATTCGAAATTTGGCTTAGCTATTCCAGCGGGAATTGGAGCTTACTTCACCTTCAACAAAAAGTGGAGAGTGCAGTGGGATTTGAGTTGGAGAACTGTATTTACAGATTATCTAGACGACATCTCAACGGTTTATGCTACACCGAATTCGAACGATTCAAAAGCGTACGATTTTGTCAATAATCAAACTTATCAGGCTTTATTAGATGGTTTGGTTGCGGATAATCCTCAGTATACTGCAAATGACTTGGCAATAGAGAACTTTCAAATTTCCCCAGCGGGTGCAACGTATCAATCGCCAAGAGGTGATGCTACTCATAATGATAGTTATTTAACGACTCAATTAACAGTAACACGTGTTGTTCGAGGTAGGTCTAGCTTCTCTAAATCGAAGTATGGCCACATGAAAGGAAGACCTGGAGTGAGAAGATCTCGAGCGAAGTTCTAAGAGTTAAAAATATTGTATTAATTTAGAAAGTGGTTTGCGCAATAGCGTGAACCACTTTGGTTTTACACCATTTATTTTCCAAGCCATTCGGTCTTCCCGATTCGCACGAATGTGATTTTTAAGGCTAACATTGCTAACTCCACCGGCGCGCATGTGAATCATTACTTTCGGAAGGTACTGTGCACTGCACGATTCCTTAAAGAGAAAGCGCAGCATAAGTTCATAATCTGCGGCACTTTTAAATTGCGTATCGAAAGTTCCGAATCTTTCATAACAAGATTTTTTCACGAAGAAAGTGGGGTGGGGTGGCATCCAACCTTTTAAGAAATTCTTTCTGTCGTATGCGCCACTGCGCCATTTTCTGACAATATTAGAAGCGTCAACCGGATCTACATAATTCAAATCGCCGTAAAGACAATCTGTTTCGTTTTCTTGGAACGCGCGAACAACGTTTTCAATAACATCATTTGAACAGTAAAAGTCATCGCTATTCAAAACCCCAATAATGTCTCCAGTGGCCATCGCCAGCCCTTTATTCATCGCATCGTAAATTCCTTTATCTTTTTCGCACAAAAATTTAGTGACTACTCCTTGCGAAGCATCTTTAAACAGTTCCTGCGGAAGGTCCTTTGGAAGGTCTGGCGAAGCACCTTCGGAACGACCTTGCATGGCACCTTGCTCCGCATTAAGAAATTGCTTCACAATTTCTACGGTTCCATCAGTGGAATTTCCATCTACAACAATGTACTCAATGTCTTTGTAGCTCTGCTTCTGCACGGAAACTAAAGTGTCCACAATCGTTCGCGCACTGTTGTAACTAACTGTAATTAAGCTAACTTTCATTGGATTTAGAAGCTCCTTCCAATCAGAAAATAAAGGACTTGATTGTAATTCCCTTTTTCATAATACGAATTTGGATTTGCGGGATTGGGAGATGGTCGGGTAGGAATTAGGCTCGTAGAAAATCTTCCTTCAATGAAAAAATGTTCTCCCATTTGTAAGGTAGAACCTAGCACCATTCCGAAATCGTAATTCCGAAAAGCAGGATTCACTTCGTAGGTGAGGCTGTTCGATAAAATATCTTGTTTAATCATTCGGCCGTAGTACAATCCTGTAAGAAAAGTGAATGGTCCATTTTGAAAGGAATATTGGACAGGTACTTCTATGTATCTCAAGCGGTAAGAAAAGGTGTTGAAATTCAAAGTATCTCTTTTGGTACGTGAACCTTTGTCTGCGTAATTAAGTCCAAGGCGAAATCCGTTTTTCGAAGAGAGTGGAGCACTAACAAAAGCGCCCCCTGTAATTCCGAATTTGTCCCATCCGCCGAGCCCATCACCACTAATCTGTGAGGTCGTCATGCCAAACGACACTCCAGCTTTGAAGGCCTGCTGCGCATGGCCTAGAAGCGGCAATAGAAAGTAGAAACAGAAAAGTAACTTAGTTAATTTCATACTCAATGGCATTCAAAATTTCATTGGTACTTGAATCTAATAAATAACCAATGACCGTCATATTTGCGGGAACCCAATTCCCTTGAAGTGGAATTGTAAAGCTATTGGTTGAAGAATATCCGCCAGCAGGATTATTAACAACAAGATTTCCCATGGGCTCAGATACATTTGTACGAAGAACGTGTTCGTGCTCATATTCTTCAATTTCAGAAGGAGTTTGACTGTAATCTTCTTGAGCACTGATGATATGATTTTCAACCAAAAGAACTACGAGGTTTACATTGCCGCTATACCCATCAATAAACTGAGAGTTCATGTGAATGTTAATCACATTGTCTGCAGCGACATATTCACAATTAGCTTTCAATGCAACAGGCGTAGCTACATTCATTCGTGTGGTTACAATATTTTGCCAGCTGCTCGGGTTTGCCGGGTCAAGGTATTCATAACTGCTTAATCCACCGAGGCGATCAATGCGAGCAGTTGGATTGAATCCTCCGTTGAGTTGTGCCCAGAATAAATCTCCAGCGGGAGTGGTATAATCTGTTTGAAACAGGGTACCACCAGTAGAGGCAAGGGAGCCTGCGTGGATAGCCACCGTCACCATTCGCTCTCCAAGTGTTGCATCTAGCGCTAAGGCAAGCGCAGTAGATGGCGGACAGAACCCGCACAAGTGTCCAGTAAATTCTTCAAATAACACGTTTCGGGTGGCAACTGTAGCCCCAGAGAACGCAGGAGCTGGGCCGTACAAATCTTCGCGGTATTTATTTTTTGCAACTGTAACTGGATTTTCAAGTTGGTCGCACGCCGCGAAGAAAAGGGATAATCCAAGAATGAATAGGGAACTTTTTTTCATATTAAAAACTTGCAGTGTACATTAATTCAAAGCCGTTGGTTGCTGGAACTGCTCGGCAGACTCCGCCAATACAAAATACGCCCTCTCTTCTTTTTCCATAACCCAGAGTTAAACGCTGAGAACCATTAATGTAACCAACCGTTCCGAACAAATAGTGTATCCGTTTTTCT
>JBIKVX010000222.1:0-3728 GCA_044356625.1 Flavobacteriales bacterium
GGGTTGTGAATACCTATGACTACCAGACACTTAAACACTCGTGTTAGAATTGCAAATTCTTGGAATGCTAAATCTTTTTAAACCAGTTTCTGAAAAGTTTTCCACCAGCGATCCGGCATTTCCTGTTGAGAAGCTGCCAGGTAATCTGAATAGGTGCAGGGAACAACATGATTTCGCTCATACTTTTCTTCTATACCGGCTGGATAGGCGACTTCCAACCACCATCGATTCGTTAGATGGCTTTTGTAAAAGACCAATTCATCGCCAGAATCCGTTAAAAGCACAATGAATTTCTCGTATTCCCCAAGAGATGCGATAGGGTAATCTCCCCGTCGCGCGTGGAAGCCATCTATAAAACACCATATCAATTGCGCTGTAAGTTTTGAGGATTGACCATTATCTTCCATCGATGCGTTAAATTCATAAAATCCAATACACGTAAGTTTTTCGCTCATCCCTGCATATTTGCACAACTGAGCGGCTTCATGTCCGAAAAATCCATTTGGACTGCTTTTGTTGGAGGACATAAATTCAGAATAGCGAATAGCGCTTAAATCAAAGCTTATTAAATCGGCATTTCTTAATACGGGTTCCGCTATTGACAGATCTTGCTGAATTTCACCTAATCGAATTGCATCGAAGTACATCTTAGATGTTAAATCAAGCAATGCCTTATCAGTCAAGTATCGCTGATGACCGAGGTTGGAATAATTAAATAAATAATTAGGACGATGAAGAATAATCCGATTTAAATACCCGTCGGCTGAAGAATCATCTGGGCTTGATCCAAAATCAAGCTTTGAATCAATGGTAACCAAATTGACCGTTTGCTCCATTCCCTCATAGGCCTTGTAGGTCCCAAATGTTAAATCCTGTGAACCACCAAGAACGATAGGAATAACATTTAATTTCATGCACGCCGCGCAGACTTCCGAAAGGGCGTAATAGGTGTCTTCAGGGGTTTCTCCTGGCAAAATATTTCCTAAGTCAATAATCTTAGAATAATCGTCACAAGCCAAAAGCATGTACAATTCTCTTCTTATATCATCCGGCGCATTGGCCGAACCAACGTTATTGTCCGAGTTTCGGTCTTCACACACACCAACAATGGCCAATTGTCGATCATTCAAATCGTTTTCATCGTCGAAATAAAAACGCGTTTGAGCACCCAAGGTGTTATTCGCAAACGTGCGATTCGAGCTATCATGAAATAAACTCGGAGAAAGAAATACTGACAAATCCATAAAACGAAACTAAACGGAGGAATCGTTCAATTTCATTCAACGGAAAAATCATTTCAACAAATGAATGTGATGATTCACATTTACTTCTTGGGCGCTTTTTTCGCAGCGGCCTTCTTGGCAGGAGCTTTCTTAGCAGCGGCCTTTTTAGCCGGAGCCTTTTTAGCTGGAGCTTTTTTCGGCGCAGGCTTTCTCGAAGCCGCTTTTTTCGTTGCTTGCTCCATTTGCTCTTCCATGATCTGCTGAGCATTGGCCCAAGATATATCGGCAGGCTCTGCTCCTTTTGGAAGTTTGAAATTCAAGTTTCCCGATTTCAAATAAGCCCCGAAGCGCCCCTTAATAATCTGTACGTTCTCATCTTCAGTGAAAGTCTTGAGGAGGTTTGCATTCACGCCGTTGATTTTATCTTCAACCAATTGAATAGCTCTCGGCAAATCAATGGTGAATGGATCATCTCCTTCCTTCACACGAAGAGAAGCGAAAGTAGATTTGAATTTCACATATGGACCGAAACGGCCAATACCCACAACAATTTTTTCTCCGTTCCACTCGCCAAGATTACGTGGCATCTTGAACAAATCCAAAGCCTCTTCCAAGGTAATGGTATTGATACTTTGTGTTGGACGAAGTGATGCGAATTTCTTCACTTCCTCGTCGGCTGTTCCCAACTGAATCATGGGACCGAATCTTCCAATACGAGCAATAATTGGCTTTCCTGTTGCGGGATCATCGCCCAATAAGCGCTCTCCTGAAGCTCGCGCTGCGTCGTTCGTTGTTGTAATTACATTCTCATGAAACGGATCGTAGAACTTGCGAAGCATTTTCTTCCAATCCAATTTGCCTTCAGCAATAATATCGAACTCCTCTTCTACACTCGCTGTGAAGTGATAATCGAGAATCAACGGGAAATTTTCCACCAAGAAATCATTCACCACGCGACCAATGTCTGTTGGAAACAACTTCGATTTTTCCGCTCCGGTGTTCTCCGATTTTATTTCTGAAGTAATGCTTCCTTTCGCCAAGGTGTGCACCGCATAAGAACGGGCCTTTCCTTCCAAGTCTTGCTTCACAACATAGGTTCGAGCCTGAATGGTGTTTATGGTTGAAGCATACGTCGAAGGTCTTCCAATTCCTAACTCTTCCATCTTCTTCACCAAGCTTGCTTCACTGTATCTCGCCGGTTTTTGAGTGAATTTTTCTTGCGCAATCATGGATTTTAAATCGAGCATTTGCCCTTCGTGCAATGGAGGAAGAACGCCACTTTCGTCAGACTCTTCATCGTCAGTGCTTTCCATATACACCTTCAAGAAACCGTCAAATTTCACAACTTCTCCCTTCGCTACTAACGATTCTGATCGGGTTGAAATGTTGACGTGTGCAGTTGTTCTTTCCAATTGCGCATCGGCCATTTGACTTGCCAACGTTCTTTTCCAAATTAGTTCATACAATCTTTTCTCGTTGTTGTCTCCGTCAATTGTACTGGCAGTCATGTCGGTTGGACGAATGGCTTCGTGTGCCTCTTGAGCACCCTTGCTTTTCGTTTGGAATTTTCTCGGAAAGGAGTATTCTGCTCCATAACTGTGAACGATTGCATCCTTCGCAGCATCCTTGGCAAAATCTGACAAATTCACACTGTCAGTTCTCATATAGGTGATCTTACCGCTTTCGTATAATTTCTGCGCCACACCCATGGTTGCTTTTACAGGCATACCCAATTTTCTTCCAGCTTCTTGTTGAAGAGTAGAGGTGGTAAAAGGTGCTGCCGGTGTACGTTTGGCTGGCTTTGTTTCCAATGAACTAATTGCAAAATCGGCGTTTTTACATTCTTCTAAGAAAGACTGTGCAGATGTTCCGTCTGCAATTCGAGAAGGCAAATCTGCCTTCAAAGTTGCATCTCCTAGGTCGAACATGGCCCGAATTCCAAAGTATGCTGAAGCGTTAAATGCTTCCACCTCACGCTCTCTTTCTACAATTAATCTAACAGCAACACTTTGAACACGACCGGCGCTCAAGGACGGGCGAACCTTTTTCCATAAAACCGGAGAAAGTTCAAACCCAACAATTCTATCTAATATTCTTCTGGCTTGCTGCGCATTCACCAAATCCATGTCAATGGTTCTTGGTTTTTCCATTGCCGCATGAATTGCTTTTTTGGTGATTTCAGAAAAAACAATACGCTTGGTTTTGCTCTCCTCGATTTTCATTGCTTCCAACAAATGCCAAGAAATTGCCTCCCCCTCGCGGTCCTCATCCGTCGCTAACCAGACGAACTTGTTGTCTTTAATTGCCTCATTAGCTAATTTCTTCAGCTCATTAACGACCACTACTTTTTCAGGATAAATCTCGTATTTCACATCGAAATTCCCTTCGATATTCACGGCCATGTCATTCTTCGGTAAATCACGAACGTGCCCAATACTCGACTTCACAACGTAGTCACTCCCCAAATATCCTTCGATGGTTTTCGCCTTTGCAGGGGACTCTACT
>JBIKVX010000025.1:0-12912 GCA_044356625.1 Flavobacteriales bacterium
CTCAGGCAATACCAGTTAAGGTAATGCAAGATGAAGCTGGTGCGTGGCATATTGCGAGGGATGGGAAGCCATACGAAGTCAGAGGTGCCGGAGGAGATGTTCAACTTGACAAACTTTTAGAAATAGGTGGAAACTCTATTCGCACATGGAGTGCTGACAATGCTCAGGAGGTGCTGGACGAAGCCTATTCAAAAGGAATATCTGTCATGCTTGGACTTTGGGTTCAACACGAACGTCACGGATTTGATTACAACGACGAAAAGAAAGTATCTGCTCAGTTGGAGAGTTTCAAGAAAGTAATTCTTCAATTCAAAGATCATCCCGCTCTACTCATGTGGGGAATTGGGAATGAAGTGGACTTGTTCTATACCAACACGCGCGTTTGGGCTGCTATCAACGACATTGCGAAATATATTCATCAAGTCGATCACAACCACCCAACCTCTACGGTAACGGCAGGTTTAGATGATAAGGAAGTGAAGTTAATTCTTCGCGACGCTCCCGAAATCGATGTTTATTGCGTGAATACATACGGAGACATTGCAGGCGTTCGCAAGAACATTCGCAGCTTCGGTTGGAAAGGCCCTTACATGATTACAGAGTGGGGACCGAACGGACATTGGGAAGTAGCAAAAACTAAATGGGGCGCACCGGTAGAACAAAGCAGTTCTGAAAAGGCTAAATCTTACAGAGAGCGATTGGGCAACGAAATTCAAGCAGATAAAGATTTTTGCATCGGATCATATGTCTTCCTTTGGGGTCATAAGCAAGAGACGACTTCAACGTGGTACGGATTGTTCTCGGCAGATGGAAATGCGTCGGAAGCCGTTGAAGTTCTTCAAGATATTTGGAAACCGGGAACGGTGAAAAACAGAACCCCAGTTCTGGATTCTCTTTGGGTGAATGGAAAAAAGAAAGGAGATTACATTACGCTAACAGCCGATGAAATCTATGAAGCAAGTGCCTTCATCAAAGATGCCGATAATGATTTATTGAAATCGTCTTGGGTGATTGTTCCAGAAAGTAGAGATATTAAATCGGGTGGTGATGCGGAAAGCGCACCAACTCCTATTTCAGGCCTTTTCAAAAAGAAAACAGCTGCTACTGCTAAGTTTTTCGCGCCATCTGCAGAGGGAGCTTACCGATTGTTTTTTGAGACAGTAGATGGAAATGGGCATTACGCTTATACGAATGTGCCCTTTTATGTGATGCCACGAAAAGCGGGACAATCGCCGAAGAGAGCGGTCTCTTTCAAACCAATCGAATTTCAACCTTAAAACGAATGAATTGTAAATTCAAATATCTGTTTTCTCTTGTAGCACTTCTTTTTTTGGTTGAAGGGAATGGTGTGTGGGGACAAGAAAATAATCTAACTTCTTCTTACGGACTTTATCCGAAGAAGGACTCGTTAGTACCAGGAAAGATAAGTGTTTCAGGGTTCTATCGTTTTTTCGGAACCTACACCAAACAGAACAACCCTTATCAACGAACGATTCCAACAGATACAGTTCTTCCACGTAGTTTTTTCATTGGTGACGATGAGCAGCTTCCGAATTTATTGGTGAATGTCGCAGGACAATTTTCAGACAAATCAAGTTGGGGATTCGACTTGCGCATGTTTCAATTTTTGAATGGCGTAATCAACCCATCCTACGGAGCGCAGGTGGCCGATTCACTTCGTCCAAGCATTCAAAAGCCTCTAGGAACTGTTGCTTTAGGTGGAAACTTAGGAACCATGTTGGGAATGAATTTGTACGGTAATTTCAAAACGAAATACGGACAATGGGGTGTGCGCGTGGGAGGTATTCAATGGTTGAGTATTTCCGATTTGACCTTCGGATCTTTCAGAGGTTACAATCGTTTTATGTTGTTCGAAAGAAATCCCTGGGATCCTATGGGCAACAGCGCTGCTTCAAGATATCAGCAATATTTCGATCAAGGAAGCATAGACCAAGATTCGCGATGGGGAAATCGAGCCTTTCAAGGTGCGGTGATAGAAGGAAAGGAATTACCTAAGAATTTTTATTTTTTAGGAATGGTAGGAAAAAGTGAAATCAATGGCGGTTTCTCCATGGTTCCAAATTATTCTTACGGAGGAAAACTACTTCACAAAGGAAAGAAAAATGGGTTTATGGCGTTGAATACCTTCAACAGTGTTAACTACACAGATAGCCTTGCCCGTGAGGCTTTCGGCTTAAATGTTATAACGTTTGAGGGGATGACGAACATTAAAGGTCACACGATAAAGGCTGAAATGGGAGTGGGGAAATATTACAGCCCAAGACATCAGGGAAAATGGGGAGAGGCGCTTCAATTGCGCTGGTCTACCCCGGTTATTGGTAGAAGGCCAATCTTGGAAGTTCACGCCTTTCGCTTAAGTCAAAGGGTGGTAAATAACACAGCTATTTTTTGGAATACAGCAACTCAGGAATATGCAGCCAATGAGATTCCTGCTGGAGGTATTGGAAGTTCTTCTCTATTGCAGCCATTCGGAAGTTCCATGATTCGCTTGGGTCAAATGACCAACAACCGTCAAGGTTTGAACTTGAATGTGCAGTGGGGAACGAAGAAGTTTAAATTTAGTGGAGGCATGGGAGCTTCTTCGGAGTTAGAACCCGCAGCTGCAATTATTACATACGGTCATCCTGTGAACAGCGTAACACGCTCACGTTTCTGGCGTTGGCAGTATCCCGCGAATGTGGGTCCATACGGACGATACTCTGATATTTATAGAGACACCTACGAATCTGTGCAGCTTTCAGATGATAGCTCTGGAGTCGTAGTGAATAAGAAACACTTCAACGTGGCTGAAGCACAAATGAAATATCAGGGAAAAATTGGAGCACATAAAGTGTTTTTGTTTTCGTTGTTGCAAATGCAAAGTGCAGGAAGAAAATTCTCGCCGATAGTTGTTACGAACGAGAAGGCTTATGTTCGTCAATACTCTTCCGAATTGGAAGTTTACTATGAACTTACACCTTTAGTTATGCTGAACGGTTACATCGGATATGAGAGAACCATTGCGAATTACTTAACCAATATAGACGAGGTTTCCAGAAGACCACGTAATCAATACGGAAAGGGATATGGATTAGGTGTAGATGTTGAATTGGGAAGAAATACGAGACTTTATTTGCGTCACCGTTGGTTCTCTTTCGAAGACAAGAGTTTCTCGTTAGATCATTTCAATGGAAGAGAGTTAGTGGTTGAATTAAAAGCATTTTTTTAATGAAAAATAAATTACACATCGTTGTTGGAATTGCTGCCTTATTAGTAGCTCAGTTTGTTTCAGCCCAAGAAAAAGATATGCGTAAAGTAGTCTTCACAGGCGCTGCACGTGGACTTTACTACGGAGATAGAATGGGACAAGAGGTGGAAGATTCCATCACCATCCCTCGAATGAACAGCGGTCATACGCTCGTTGATTTGGGAATGAATATTCGTCCGAATAAAAATACTGAAATTCAAGGAATGGTTCGTGTGCGTAACGACTATGGTGGCTTCTGGGGTTCAGGAGTTAGTTTCGATATTCGTCAATTGTACATCAAAGGTGTTGCTGGTGGAGTGGTGCGTTACCAATTGGGAGACATCAACTACAAGCTCTCACCGTACACGCTTTCCAACACGCAGCAAGAAATTATTACGCAAGGACCTGTGGTTTTCCAACAGCAAACGCGTTTGATGAATTACGATAATTTCTATGCGGCAGATAGCTCTTGGAGACAACAAGGAGCAGCAGCAGAATTCGGATTGCAGTTCGCGAAGTACTTCAAGGAATTACAATTTCACACCGTAGCAACGCGTGTTAGAACATCTGACTTCGGAAGTATTAACGACCGTTTATTCGCCGGGTACAATGTGAATTTGGTTCAAAGCGATTTCTTAGAAATGGGTATTACTCGTGTTACACTTTTCGACATTGAAGGAACTTCTAGAAATTTAAGCACCTTCCACAATCCCGTAACAACTGCAACCTATGTTTTCAAAAAGGATTTTTCCAATTGGAAAATGAGATTAAATGTGGAAACGGGAACTTCAAGAACCTACTACGAGAAATTTGAAGGCTCACCGGAGACAAAGGGCAGAATATTCGATGCGAAATGGTTGGGAACAAATACTTCGAAGGGATTGTCAGTAGAGGCAGGTTGGAAATATGTTAGTTCAGATTTTCGCAGTCCCGGTGCTCAAACGAAGCGCGTGAATTATAACTATCAGCCAACTTCTTACGGAAGAATTACGAATGATCAAGTGGTTCGAAACCTAACTGCTTTCGATTTAATGCGTGAGTCTAATGCTTACAACCGTCAGCTGTCTTCCAACTTAATGTTAATCCAACCGAAGTACGATAATATTACTCCATACGGAACTGCAACTCCGAACAGACAAGGAGTAACCGTTAGTGCTCGATACATTAACCCAAAACAATTGTTCGAAATATCTGCAACGCAACTGATGTTGCAAGAGACACGCGGCGAAGGAACATTGATACCGCGCAAGTTCATGCGTTCAGAGGTAAAGGCTGTTGCTCACGTGAGTCAACGATTTGGGAGTAAGGACAAGTTGTTCGACGTGACTGTTCGATTCAGAAATGACAACACGTCGCGTGAAGCAGAAGAAAACGTTCGGGCGGTAGACCTTTCAACACAAATTTTCTCAGTTGGAATGGAATACGAATTTTGGGAGAACTGGGATTTGATGTTGGGTGTTCAGCAAATCAAATTCAATGGATTCGATTACACTGCTGTTCGTAACAACTTCTCTGAGATTTATAACTTTAAAGAATACCAGACAGATGGAAGTGAATACATGCAAGCCGCTGGTGTTCGCTACCGTTTTTCAGACAAGTCTAGTTTATCTGTGAACCTTTCTAACTTCAAGAATACCGATGCTTTCGATGCAACCCAGAACTACAGTGTTCGTCAATTTATGTTACTTTATCAAATGAATTTTTAATATGAAAAAGTCTATTTACTTCCTACTATTTGCTTCATTGCTCTATACCTCTTGTAAGGTAGATGAAGAATTCGAAGGACCTTCACTGGTTGATTTGTACGGTGATTTCAGTGTGGTAACCGGACTGGATATTTCCAATCGCAATGTGAATTTCTCTACGGGAGAAACAACTACTTTCACAGCTGCGTTTTCGAAGAACGTTGATTGGACGGTTGAAGTGAAAGGTCTTCAATCGGGCGCTGTGAAGCGATTCACGGGATTCTCGAATGTCATAGACGCAACGAATGCAACATGGAACGGAACCACAACGGATCTTCCAATGTTTCGCGTTGAAGATTGCGCCGTGCAACTTTCAATCATTGGAGTTGCAGATACCTTGCACGACACCTTAGCGGTAGTTGGTTCGAAGGTATATGAAGGATTTGTTGTTGCAGATTTTGAAAACGGGTGGAACAGCGGATGGAACACTTACGTTCAGAGTGGCGCGAACATGAGCTTCGCGGTTCAGACGAATAACAATGCCGCGCAAGGCGGACGTTACTATGAAATGGCGGGTGCCGTTTCTTGGGATTGGTTGATAGGCTTGGTGAACATGCCTGGAAGTGCTTATGGTTCTACTTACTATCCGTTGACAAGCAATCCGTCTAATTTGTATTTCAATACCATGTTGTATAAGCCAGCGGGCATTGACAATGGACTGGTGCTCTTTCAAATTAAAGAAGATGATAACGGAGACGGCATGTACTCTACTGGATCGGAAGACATGTATTCCATTCAAGTGAGTTTAACCGCAAACGGGTGGTCTAAGATTTCGCAACGTTACGACAACATTCCAACCTTGGTGAATGGCGCTGCTTCGGGTCCAATTGGAAACGGATTGCACGAGCCGAATAAAATTATTGAAGTGTCTGTTTTATTCTTGGCTAATCCAACATCTGGATACTCTAAGACTTGGATGGATTACATGATATTCACTGAAGGATCTGCATTAGAGCCTTAATTCTTCCATATGAAATACGCATTTTGGTCTGTATTGCTGTTGTTCACGAGCTGCGTTTCTGTGAAGGAACTTGCGCTTTATGAAAATGAAGTGATAGTTGAAGAAACGAAGGATGTCAATGGATTTCAGTTGACCGATATTTTTACAGACGATATTACATCTGAAATTTGGTTCACACCAAGTCCAGCTTGTTTATCCGTTACTTCCGAACGAAAAGAAGTTTTCGCAGGAACAGGTGCTATGAAATTTACTTGGAACAAACAAGCAGGCGGATGCCCTTGGTTGGGACTTGGAATTGGTTGGGCGAATTGGAGTGGAAAGGATTTAGCTTCTATTGAAAACAGCGCAGCGATTTCATTCAAAGTAAAAACGCAAGAGGGATCTATGAAGGGATTGCCTTGGGCCATGGCGTTGGAAGACTACGCTGGAACGCAAGCATGGATAGGAGTTACAAGCGGTTATGTTGAAGGAGGAATTGTTGATACCACTTGGAGAACCGTTACTATTCCGCTGGTAGATTTTCAGTTTGAAGGATGGAATTTAGATGGTGGAACAGTAAAGCAAATGCTTATTCAATTCGAATCGAATGGAACTGTTTTCGTTGACGAGTTCAAGATTGTTCCTTTCAAACCGAAGGAACCGAACACCCTCGTGGTAACGAAGTCTTACGGTTGGGTGTACGAAGGAACGATAGAAGGAGGACAATTTGTTGCAACAGCGAATATCGATAGGTCTGTTATATATTTAAATTGGAATGAAAAGGAATTGTATATCGGAGGCCAAATTGAAGATATTTCTCCATGTAGAAACATTCAAAAGGGAAGAGATATTTGGAATGGAGATGCCATTGAAATAGCCTTTTCTTCGGAAGCTGGAATTAGTGATAAGCGTATGATGTTTTATGAAGGAGATCGTCACATTGGGATTAAGATGGGTGGAAATTTCGACGTATATGATTGGTCGCGCGAAAAGAATATTCAAGCACAAATTTCTGTGAAGCCATTTCAAAATAAGTATGTTTTTGAATGTATTATTCCTTGGAGCGAATTAGGAGTTGCACCTTGGAAAAATAATTCAACGTACAACATTGAATTTGCCATTGACCAGTCTACAAGTCAGGATACGCGAGACGTTCAGAAGCGCTGGAATTCAGTGAACAATGAAAATTTCAATACGAATCCTTCCTTGTGGGGTAAATTGAAAGTAGAAATTCCAATAATTTCTTTCGAATGAAAATGACTTCAAAAAATATTTTCCAATCGGTTTTCATGCTGGCGCTTGTTGCAATGAATGTATCGTGTGCTTCGCAGAAAGATATTCTTAATCCTAAGAAAGTTTCAAATGTCGATCTGCTTCTCTCTGCCATGACCATTGAAGAAAAAGTGGGGCAAATGACGCAGTTGAACATTGATGTAGTGTGCGAAGGAGAAGTGTACAAACTTTCAGAGCCGCATCGTTTGAATGCAACGAAGCTTCATCAAGCACTAGTGGACTATCATGTCGGATCTATTTTGAATTGCGGTGGACACGCCTATACGCGCGAGCAGTGGCATGAAATCATTGGCGGAATTCAAAAAGTAGCAACAACTGAAACACGATTGAAAGTTCCAATTCTTTATGGGATAGATGCCATTCACGGAGCGAACTATGTAATGGGTTCAACGTTGTTTCCACAACAGTTGGCGCAGGCAGCAACCTTTAATCCTTCTTTAACCGAAGAAGGTGGAAGAATCACGGCTTACGAAACACGCGCTGCAGGTATTCCTTGGAATTTTTCTCCAGTATTGGATGTAGGAAGAAACAAGAATTGGTCGCGTTTTTTCGAAACGTTCGGTGAAGATCCATACGTATGCAGTGTATTTGGAAGTGCACTTGTTCGCGGATATCAAGGTGGAAACGGCACTGCAGTAGACAACGTTCACGTGGCTGCTTGCATGAAGCATTTCTTGGGTTACAGCGGAACACGCACCGGATTCGATCGCACACCAGCTATTATTTCAGACATTGAATTGCGCGAAATTTATCGTCCTTCTTTTCAAGCTGCTATCAATACAGGAGCTCTGACTGTCATGATTAACAGCGGTGAAATCAATGGAATTCCAGTTCATGCGAATCCGAAAATCTTAATCGATTTGTTGCGCACAGAGATGGGCTTTAAAGGACTTGCAGTTACCGATTGGGAAGACATTATTAAGTTGGTGAAGAATCACCGTGTTGCTGTTGATTTGAAGGAAGCCACTTACTTGGCGGTTATGGCGGGCATAGACATGTGCATGGTTCCGAATGATTACGACTTCACCAAGTATTTAATTGAATTGGTGAAAGAAGGAAGAATTTCTGAAGAGCGTTTGAATGTGAGTGTAAAAAGAATTTTAGAAACGAAAGAAAAATTGGGATTGTTCCAAAACGCCATGCCACCGAGCATTGCAGCGTTTCCTGAATTTGCTTCAGCTAAACACAGGGCAGCAGCATTGCACACAGCAGAAGAGAGTATTACCCTTCTTGAAAACAAGAACAACATTCTTCCTTTGAAGAAAGACGCGAAGATTTTTGTGACTGGACCTGCAGCTAATTCCATGGTTTTATTGAATGGTTCGTGGACACGCACATGGCAGGGCACCGATGCGCAGTTCGATGATGTTTCGAAGAACACCATTTATGAAGCGTTGTTAAGCAAGAATAAGAATGTTACGTTCAGTGAAGTTTGTGGTTTGGAGACCATGAATAAAATGAATGGAAATCCTTTGGAAATGGCCGCAAATGCCGATGTGATTGTGGTGTGTGTGAGTGAGTTGCCAAGCACTGAATTACCTGGAAACATTTATGATTTAGAACTTCCACAAGCGCAGCAGGAGTATGTGAAAATGCTTCAATCAACATTAAAACCTGTTGTGTTGGTGTTGGTTGAAAACAGACCGCGCATTGTTCGCGATATAGTTGACGGCTGTTCTGCTGTTGTTATGGCTTATCAGCCGGGTGATTTCGGAGGAGATGCGTTAGCGAATATTTTATACGGCGATGTTAATCCGAGTGGAAAGCTTCCATTCACGTATCCGAAATTCCAAGTTGGAACTTCAACCTACGATCATAAATATACCGAGACTTTCGATAAAGATTTTGGTAACAAAGCGTTTCAACCACAATGGGAATTCGGTTACGGATTGTCGTATTCGAATGTGCAATACGAGAATTTGCAGGTGAGTTATGAAAGCGAAGATTTGGGTGGAGAGATATTTATTCGTGTTGATGTTTTAAACCCGAGCGAACGTTCGGTTAAGGAAAGTGTGTTGGTTTTCGCTACGGATGAAGTAGCATCCATTACTCCTTCCGTAAAAAAATTAAAAGCATTTCAAAAGGTAGAATTGGCGCCTAAACAAAAGCGCACCGTTGAGTTTTCTATTTCGAAAGAAGATTTGAAATTCATTGGAAAAGATGCGCAACCGATTTTCGAATCGGGTGCTTTCCAGTTTCATGTGGGTTCGTTAACGCAGAGATTAATTATTGAATAAGATGAAAAGAAATTTGTTGCTTTTGTTATTGGCAGTGTTCACGTTGGTGACTTGCAAACAATCGGATCCGGAAGATGTGTTAGCGCGTCAAGGCGATGTGGTAGACTTCGCAGGACGCAAGTGGGACATTAAATACAGCAATACGCCTGTTGGTCCCGGGCCGAACAATTTTTCCCGCTTGTACGACGATGTTTGGGTAGACGAGAACGGATACTTACACTTGACCATTGCCAAGCACAATGATACCTGGTATTCGTCTGAAGTGGTTGGTCAAGACAACCTGGGATACGGAACTTACATCTTCACCATTCAAGCAGATCCGATGTCTTTTTCAGAGAATGTGGTGTTTGGATTATTCACTTGGGACAACAATACCATGTTAACGGAAGGAAACAGTGAGGTTGATATTGAGTTTTCGAAATGGGGAGATGCTACAGCAGAAGAGCCAACAACGTTCTCTGTGCAGCCAGTTAGTTTTGGAACTTTTTATCCGGAAAGAACGCGCGAGAATTTCATTGATCCAGATATTTTGAAAGGAGTAACGACGCACTTATTCAATTGGACGGATACGCTTATCACGTGGTACAGTTATGCGGGTGACGATTATGAAAATGCAACACCAATTGCTTCGTGGTCGTTCAACTTAAACAACCCCCCACGTGTGAAGCAAGACGGAAGTTTAATTTCGCAACCGATCGTAATTCCTGCTCCTGGTGCAACCACCAATTGCAGAATGAATTTTTGGACACTACCCTTCTCTGCCATAGGTCCGAACAACGGATTGACACACGAAGTGGTTATTCGCGATTTCAAATACATACCTATGCAATGATTGCTGTAAATTCGCAGCATGATCGTTCAGAAACATTTTGAAGAAGCGCATCAGTTGCTTTCGCAATTGTTAGCGTCGCCAGACTTTATAACTTCCGTAAACAACAGCGCAGAGTGCATGTCTTCTCAATTGAAGTTGGGTAAGAAGATTATGTCTTGTGGAAACGGTGGAAGCATGTGCGATGCCATGCATTTCGCTGAAGAGCTTTCAGGAAGATATCGGGACAACCGTCCTGCAATTGCAGCTATGAGCATTTCAGATCCTTCACACATGTCGTGTGTTGGAAATGACTATGGCTACGATTTCGTTTTTTCGCGCATGGTGGAAGCCATCGGAAATGAAGGCGATGTCTTGTTGGCCATTTCAACCAGCGGTAATTCTGCAAACGTGATTAAGGCAGCTGAAGCCGCTAAAGCCAAAGGAATGATGGTCATAGCTCTAACGGGAAAAGACGGCGGTAAACTAGCTCCTCTGTGCGATTTCGAGGTACGTGTTCCATGGATGGGATACGCAGATCGCATTCAAGAAATTCATATTAAAGTCATTCATAGTTTTATAGACTTCATTGAAAGAAATATTGACTAACTAACGAAATGACAACAGAACAAAAGTTAAATGCGCGTGGCAACGGAAGTTGCGAATTGTGCGAGGCGAAAGAGAGTTTATCGGTGTACGAAGTTCCTCCGCATTCAGATGGAAATGAAGACGAAAGCATTTTAGTTTGTGAAGTGTGCAAAGCGCAACTGGAAAAACGTGTGTCGTTAGATGCCAATCATTGGGCGTGTTTGAATACAAGTATGTGGAGTGAAATTCCTGCGGTGAAGGTAGTTTCTTGGAGAGTGTTAAGTCGCTTAAAGTCGAATTCATGGGCTGCAGATGCGATTGATATGATGTATTTGGAAGAAGACCAATTGACGTGGGCGCGCGCTGCAGGAGACGAAGAGGATTCTGGTGAAATTCAATTTCACAAAGATTCGAACGGAACCATTTTGCAAAGTGGAGATAACGTTACGTTAATTAAAACATTGGAAGTAAAAGGTTCTCAGGTGAAAGCAAACGTTGGTGTTGCAGTAAGAAACATTCGTTTGGTTCACGACAACGTTGAGCAGATTGAAGGGAAAGTAGACGGACAACAGATTGTGATTTTGACGAAGTTTGTGAAGAAGTCTTAAGGTAGTTATTTCAACACAAAATGTTCTGAAACGCTTGTTTAGAGAGGGTTTCGGGAAGAGAAGCAAGAAGGTTATGACATATCACTTTCTTGCTTTTTCGTTTTATTGAAAAGTCATTTGCAAGAAAAAATTATGCTTGCAAAAACATTTGGCAGCGCCGTTTACGGCGTGAATGCCTATCTGATTACCATTGAAGTTCATGCCGATAAAGGTACGTTGGTGAACATGGTTGGATTACCAGACACGTCTGTAAAGGAGGCGCAGCAGCGCATTCGGGCGGCCTTCACAAATTCAGGAATGAAGAATCCCATTCGTAATTACACCATTAATATGGCTCCCGCTGATATTCGGAAAGAAGGAACGGCGTATGACTTGCCGCTCGCACTGGGCTTACTAGCGGCAACCGAACAAATTCCGAATGAAGAACTTTCGAAATACATTATCATGGGCGAGTTGTCTTTGGACGGAAGTATTCGTCCGATTAAAGGAGTTCTACCCATGGCCATTCAAGCGAAACGCGATGGCTTTGATGGGATTATAGTTCCAATTGAAAATGCACCGGAATGTGCGGTGGTCGATGGATTGAAAATTTACGGAGCGCCGTGCATTTTAGACGTCGTTAATTTTTTCAAGGGTGAAGGAAGGTTGGAAGAATTTCCATTTTTGAAAGAGAAATTCCAGTCGTTGCAGACGCAGCATTTTGCGTTGGATTTTACCGATGTGAAAGGACAAGAAAACATTAAGCGCGCGTTCGAGATTGCGGCTTCAGGCGGACACAACCTTATTCTCATTGGTCCGCCAGGCGCGGGAAAGACGATGTTAGCGAAGCGCCTTCCATCCATACTTCCACCCTTGTCGTTAGACGAAGCGTTGGAGACCACGAAGATTCACAGCGTAGCTGGAAGATTGAAAAAACACGACGCTTTAATTGTGAATCGTCCGTTCAGAAGTCCCCATCACACGATCTCTGACGTCGCTTTGGTGGGCGGAGGATCTTACCCTCAACCGGGAGAAATTTCGTTGGCACACAACGGTGTTTTGTTCTTAGATGAATTACCTGAATTCAAGCGTTCGGTGTTGGAAGTCATGCGTCAGCCGTTGGAAGATAGGAACGTTACTATTTCTCGCAGTAAGTTCAGTGTTGAGTATCCGGCGAGCTTCATGTTGGTCGCCTCCATGAACCCCTGTCCCTGTGGCTATTTCAATCATCCGGAAAAGGAATGTACATGTGGCTCTGGCGTTGTGCAGCGTTATTTGAGCAAAGTAAGTGGACCGTTGTTGGATCGTATTGATTTGCATGTTGAAGTGACGCCGGTTCCGTTTGCGCGTTTGCATGAGCAACGCTCTGGTGAACCGAGTGTGGGTATTCGCGAGCGAGTTACACGTGCAAGAGAACTTCAGTCGCTGCGATTTAGCGAGAGTAAAACAAATTACAATGCGCAGATG
>JBIKVX010000223.1:0-3696 GCA_044356625.1 Flavobacteriales bacterium
CTTGATCCGAATGGAAATTTATCGAGTGCTTATAGTTCTCAATTGTATTTGCAAAAAACTCCTTTCATCAAAACAGACTTTTTAGGATTCGTTTTAGACCCTTCCCTTCAAACAAACAAGTCATTGCTTGACCCTCGCGTAAGAATGGCCCTTCACCTTTCCATAAACAAAAAAGACATGGTGAAGCATCTGCGCAATAACACCGTCATTCCAGCAAACTTCGGATTCTGTTCTCCTGCTGCCGCGAAAAACTTAAACACCGAACAACTCATTTCCTTCAACAAAAAACAAGCGCTCGATTTATTGGCAGAAGCAGGATTTCCAAATGGAAGAAATCTTCCAACCATTATCTTGAATACCACTAGCGACTATGCCGACCTGATGGAATACATTCAACACGAATGGCAACAAATTGGTATACCCTGTGAGATTCAACAACTACAAGGATCGGCATTTCGAGATCAGGCCTCTAAATGCCAGCTTTCTGTTTTCAGAAAAAGTTGGTTAGCCGATTATGCGCATCCTGAAAACTTCTATTCCGTTTTCACCACTTCACGATTTACGCCGAATGGTCCGAATTACACACATTTTTCGAATGCGGCCTACGACAAGATTTATTCAAAGATGGGGAAAACGAATTCAACAGACAGCACACTTATCTATAGCAAAGAGCTCGAAGAGATCATTCATTCCGAAACGCCGATTATTCCGTTGTATTACGACCAAGTCATGCACTTCATTCGTTCGAATATTAAAAATTTCCCAACGAATTCAGTAAACATGCTCGATTTGCGCAGAGTAAAAAAGGAGTAAAAGATTCGTTAACTTCGCCTCACGAAAAACCGCCGTGCTAAAAATAGATACCCACACCCACATCATGCCCGATCACTTACCCAATTGGAGTAGGGAGTTCGGTTATGGGAAATTCATTCACCTCGATCATCACAGAGCTGGCTTTGCGCGCATGATGCAAGGAGATCAGTTCTTCCGCGAGATAGAATCGAATTGCTGGGATCCAATTTTACGTATCGACGAATACGCCAAATACAACACGCAAGTTCAAGTGGTTTGCACCATTCCTGTTTTGTTCTCTTATTGGGCAAAACCAGAACACACGTTGAGGGTTTCGGAATTCTTAAACGATCATATCGCCATGGTTGTGGAAGAACACCCAAAGAACTATGTAGGTTTGGCCACCCTTCCCATGAACGACATTCCAATGGCCATTGCTGAATTGGAACGCGCAAAGAAAATTGGATTTCGTGGAATTCAAATTGGTTCGAATATCAACGGAACAAATTTGAGCGATGAAAAATTTATTCCACTTTGGAAAGCTTGTGAAGAGTTAAGCATGTGCGTTATGGTTCACCCTTGGGAAATGATGGGCGAAAACGATATGAAGAAATATTGGCTTCCTTGGTTAGTAGGTATGCCTGCTGAAACCACACGTGCCATCTGCTCGCTCATCTTTTCTGGTGTAATTGAAAAATTTCCAAAGCTTCGCTTTTTGTTCGCGCATGCTGGGGGTTCTTTCATTCCTACACTTGGCAGAATTGAACACGGTTTCAATTGCAGACCAGACCTTGTTGCATTAGATAACAACGTGGCACCGAGTCACTACTTGAATAAATTTTGGATCGACAGCGCTACGCACGATGGTGATTTACTTCGTTACATCATGACTAAGCAGTCTTCGAAAAAAATTGCGTTGGGAACCGACTATCCTTTTCCGTTGGGTGATCTGCACATTGGACAATTCATTGAAGAAATGCAATTGGAACAATCCGATTTAGAAAATATTATGCACGGTTCTGCATTGGAGTGGTTAGACCTCCCAAAAAATTTCTTTAGTTAAAAGACTTTTTAAAACTGAATTCATTTCCAACTTTATCAATCACCTTGAGATTGAACTTGTGTGGCAAGCCGTCACTCATTGATGCAGGTAACTCAACAAATACCGCGTTGTTCTTCGCATCGTATTCGTAATACAACCATTTATTATCAAGTGTTGGACGAATAGTCGAAATACCGCTTAAACCGTCACGCACTGTAATTCTAATGTTACCCTTATCCCCGCTATTTGGTAAACTCTGACTAACGAATTCTATGCTCGGCGATTCATTATCGGTAGCATACGAGAATATTCCCAATGAAGAAGCCGTTGCCACAATTCTTGTGCCTTCAACGGAACCGCCTATTGACTTCCTATTTGCACCTTCGCCTTGAACAACTACCACCTTCTTTCTCCGCTCTGAAGGAATTTTACTTAAGTCGAATTTCACTTTAACCGGCGTGTAAAGCGCAATGCCCGAATGGCCGATATCCACGACTGGAGGCATTAGCGAATCATGAACACGCTCTATCATTTGCAAATAAACATCGTCAAACAAACTCGAACTCTGAAAGACAAGGCTCCCGCCCTTAAAAGAGACAACTTTCTCTTCACCAGCTGGAATTAATTTATCTTTTGAAGACCTTTTCCAAGGCGCCTTCATTGCGCATACATATCCGTTTGCTGTTGTTATCTTGCCATTCCAATCTTCGGCCTCAAACACCACCTCGTGAACAGCAGTGTCTTGGATATTTATTGGAGTGTAACTGCTCTTGACTTCGTTTTTCAAATGCTGCATTTTCGGCAAGGAACATCTGTACCACTGACCCGATTTCGATTTGTAAATTCCCATGGGAATAAAACCATTGATTGCTTTCGTTGTATTGAAATTCACCGATTGAATTTCCATCGAATACAACAAGGCACCATCTACTTTAACACGAATCGACTGCACTCCGCATTCACCACTGCCTTTCACATATCTATCAATAATGCGAACAGCCAATTCAAGATTTCCTTTTTCAATGACAAGGGGCTGATCTCTAGAAGAACCTTTGCCTTGTGTAAAGCTAGCAATTTCGGGAAGAAAACTTTGGCTCAACTCACTCGCCGCTCTTCCCGACCAGGCGCTAAACGAATCGATTGCAGGGGCCAATGTGTCCAAAACAGGCAGACCCAATGCGAGAGGATCAAGACAAAGCTCTGTGCTCGTCTCACGCACCTCGAAGTGCACATGCGGACCTGAACTCGAACCAGAATTTCCACTCAAGGCAATGAGCTGACCTCTCGAAACTTTTATTTGTCCTGCTTTCGGATACCAATCCAAATCGTAAGATTCCTTTGCAAAATGCTGCAACCGGACTAAAGAATCAATTTCCGCGCTAAATGTCTGAAGATGCCCGTAAACGGTTGTATATCCTTCTGGGTGTGTTATGTAAAGAGCCTTTCCGTAACCCACTGGCGAAATTTTAACTCGAGAAATGTAGCCATCGCCAGAGGCGAAAACAGACAACCCTTCCTTTTCATTCGTTCTTAAATCAAGTCCCGAGTGAAAATGATTCGTTCTAATTTCTGCAAAAGAACCCGCAAGATGAAGAGGAATATCTAAAGGAGATCCGCAATTCCATTTTGGCGTTTGTGCAAAACTTGACGAAACGCTAAAAAGCAAAGCAACGAGAAGATTGTTTTTTAATTTACTGAAAGTCATAATGCAAAATGCGTAAAAAACACCAAAGGCCTTCGTTGCACCTGAAATTTTATTCACAACCCCCGCGTAAAAAAAGCGAAGGGCTTTGGACTCTTTTTAACTAACTTTGTGACGCTTCAACAAAAGCTATACGTATTTATGGAATCGGCTCAACACT
>JBIKVX010000224.1:0-3659 GCA_044356625.1 Flavobacteriales bacterium
CAGTATTTTCAGCACCTTCAACCCAAGTCTTTTCACTAAATGAAATAATATTCTTCATATGCTTTATTTTCATTTCAAATGTAGTTCGCTTTTCGGTTCTTTCTAACTTGCGGACGCATGAAAAAATCAACGAAATATATTCTTGTCGGCACAGCCTTTTTTCTGCTTGGTTTGCACTTTTCGTTGAGCGCGCTTTATGCCTTTCGAAGGCATTACGATATTCCAGTTGTTCAATCGGTCGCTAACAAATACGGATTTCCTTTTTTTCATCAGGGATACAGTCTCTTTGTGCCGATGGCTGAATTCGATGATTTTATTGAAGTTCGCTACCGCGAAGGCGGCAAATGGACTGACTTCAATGAAATTGGAACTCGTTATGAATACGATGTGGACAGCAAGCTTCGTCAATTCGAAGAATACACCACTGCGACTTTGAATAATCAGATTGCGAATAATCTTTATTGGAAAGACGGAGTTCGTCAGCTTGAGCGAATTGAAAAATCGACCGATTATGGTCGAGCTGTATATTTCTGCCAACGACTTGAACGTGCCAAGCGCAGGCTCACTCGCTCTCATACGTATGTCGATTCCATGCAGGTTCGACTGGTGTATCATTTTCATCCGTTGAACGGCGAAAAGAAGAACGATGTTTTTGAATTCAGTAAAGTTTTGGTTGAAATAGACAAATGAAAGCGCGGATAGATAAATATGTTGAAGGGTTATTTGTCCCTTATTCGTCCTCTTGGAACGAGCGCACTTTCGTGAGTTTGGTTTATGCGTGGTTTGTGTTCTTCGCCTTTTGGAATTGGCAATCGGTGTGGTTAATTTGGGGGGAAGACAGCGTTTGTATTCGATATGGTGCGGGAGATTCGCGTTTGAATAATTTGGTTTACGCCTTAATGTATAATTTGAGCTGGTTCAAGCCGGTTTTTATTTTTCATTTGGTGGTTTCCTTTTTCTCGATCTTTCATTTCCGTTGGGTGTTTTTGTTTCGAGGGCTGGCGTGGCTTTCAGCGTTGTGGATATACTATGCTGGAATAAACGCGATGAATGCGGGGTACGTGTATATGATGCTCTTGATGTTCTTCTGCATACCCTATTCATCGAAAGCAATTAAACCCTTTTGGGCGTTTTTATCGCGATTGAGTTTGCTTGCAGCGGGTATTCAGGTTGGATTGATATACTTCTACACAGCATTGTACAAACTCACCAGTTGGCAGTGGTTGTCGGGCGAGGCGATTTATCAGACATTCGTGAGCGATTGGTTCTGCAATGAAACGATTCGTGGCGTTGCTAACGTTATGCCCTATTTCATTTCGGTAATTTTTGCCTACATCATTATGCTTTTTCAATTCACCTTTCCTATTATCATTAACTGGAAAAAGACTCGGAAATATGCCGTAATCGTTGGTGTCTCGATTCACCTATATATTGGCATCTTCATGCACATGTGGGATTTCGCATTGGCGATGATGGTGCCGTATGTGCTGTTTTTCCGTCGAAAAAAATCAGAGAATTAATTAGGATCAAATACTTTATTTCTTGTGTTTTATTATTATTGAAAGATTCTGAATATTCGATTTAATTAGCACTTCACATTAAACAAGAATTTTGACCTATTTTTGATAAAAATAATGATATGAAAAATCAACTTACAGTAATAATTTTCTTGTTTGTCTGTAGCAATTTATTCGCTCAGAAGAACTTTGTTATTGAATACGATAAAATTTCTGAAAACACCTTATACTTCGAAAAAGTTAAAGGAAGCGATCGCTTGAAACCAATGAGGGCTATTTTCCCAAGAAAGGGAGACCATGTTCAATTGATCGTTAAAAATTTGAATCCATTTATTTATAAAGTAAATATCGATGTAAATGAAGAGGATAATACCCCAACTACTTCATCTGGCAATTCTGAATTGTTCTCTTTATTGGGAAATCTGGCGCTTGGAACAAATTTAAGTTTTGTAAACGATCTCCCAGGATCAAGAGGAGAAGGTTCTGCCTCGGCTAACAAAAAAAAGATTTCTGATATCCACAATCAGCTGATTTCAATTCAAGGTGAATATCTATCTGCTTCAATGAGATACAAAGAACTAATCAAAACAATGACAAGTGAGTCTATGCCCGTAGATTCCATTAAGAAGAACTCCTTGGAAATCATACAATCACTTGAAACTGAAAATCAGACTGAAAAATCGAAGACCCAAGTCAAACTTTTAGAGAGAGACCTTGCTTCGATTCAACCTTCAGACGCCGAGGAGAGTAATTTGCTGACTTCCGAAAAGGCTTTAATTGCTGAGCTTTCAAAAGTTTCCACAATAAAGAAAAGTGACTTAGAGAGATTAAAGGAGGTCTTACTAGCGAGTAAATCAGAAATAAATAAAAAGCATACCGTTGGATATTCCCAAAGTGGTACCTATTCAGACGATGGATATGGCAGCTCTAGCAGTGAGGTGTCTACAGATGTTATATTTAAACTAAATATCACGAGAAATAATTACCTTGATCAACTTTCGAAAGCAAAAACATTTGAATTCAATCAGGAAGACTATATCGAATATTACAATGTTAGTCGTTGGAAAAACGAAAACGGTATAGTTACTAACGAATTCTGTGATAAATGCAAACCCATTTTATTGGCGACGGGTTATATTAAACCAGATGGGAGTGGAAAGTATAAAGTTCCATCCAGCTACCTGGATTTATTTAGTGGAGAAGTTCAGGGAGCTTATGGAGAATGGAAAATATATGATGAAGATGAGAAAATTCAAAACTCGTTTATGCTTTCTCAACCTACAAGCTCGAGTGAACAAACGAGTAATAGCGAGGAGGAAGAAACTACTGAAGTCGTAAGAGTAAAATGTCAGGAAAGCAATGCTCCTCGCTGGTCCTCAGGTTTGTTTCTTACCAATCCAATTTCTGGAAGAAGTCAGTTTTCCATAATCGAATCGTCGACATCCGATTCTTTAATGATTCTCCAAGAGAAATCAACTAGTCTTTTGCCATCTATAGGCGCTACTCTTTCTTTTCAACCACTCACTTCAAACCTCGTTAGTCTTACATATAATCTAGGGCTTTCGGTAAATACATTTTCAAATATCGATGAGAATAAAATAAATTTGCTCGGAGGAATTGGTCTAACTCATAGAGATTTTAAATACTTCTCTGTCTCAGCTGGTGCTTGTTTGAGTAGAACGAGTGAACTAAAAAATATGTATCAAGCTAGTACCTGGTACAGTTCATCTTCAACCACATACAATAAGCTTCTGTATAATGAAAGCATAGACACTATTACCCAAGATGTTTTCAAGCTTGGTTATTATATAGGTTTTCATTTCAATTTTTAATCGACTCTTTTCTCTTTCATTTCATGAATAAAATTCAATTTCTGCTGCTGATATTTGTGTGTGTGTTTACTTCTTTGACTAACGCTCAAAACAAGTATGCCTTGCTAATTGGGGTATCAAAGTATCCAGCGAATGATTCTAAAAAGCAATTTTGGGGAGATTTAAGTTCTGATAAGGATTTGGATTTGTTAAAGAAAACACTTCCAAAGCAAGGGTTTTCTTTAGACCACATTTTCACTTTAGAAAATGAAAATGTCACCCCCAAGGGTGTTGAAAAAGCTGTAGAAAATCTATGTCAACAAATAACAGC
>JBIKVX010000225.1:0-3628 GCA_044356625.1 Flavobacteriales bacterium
AACATACACAAAAGATATGAGTGCACAGTGGACATCCATTAAAGATTACGAGGATATTCGATTTGAATTCTTCGAAGGAATTGCTAAAATCACAATTAACAGACCGCAGGTTTACAACGCATTCAGACCACAAACGAATGTGGAAATGATTGAGGCGATGGACATTTGTCGTGAGCGTCAAGATATTGCAGTAGTGGTATTAACCGGTGAAGGCGACAAAGCATTTTGCAGCGGAGGCGATCAGAATGTGAAAGGTGTTGGAGGTTACGTTGACGAGCGCGGTGTTCCAAGATTGAACGTTTTGGATTTGCACAAGCGTATTCGCGAACTGCCTAAGCCAGTTATTGCAATGGTGAACGGTTATGCCATCGGTGGCGGACACGTGCTGCACGTAGTATGTGATTTAACCATTGCTTCTGACAATGCGCGTTTCGGACAAACAGGTCCGAAGGTGGGAAGCTTCGATGCTGGATTTGGTTCAAGCTATTTGGCAAGACAAGTGGGCCAGAAGAAAGCGCGCGAAATATGGTTCTTGTGCGAGCAATACACCGCCGCAGAAGCAGAAGCTATGGGTATGGTGAATAAGGTGGTAAAGTTGGACGAGTTAGAAGCAACAACGGTTCAATGGTGCAAGACCATTATGAAAAGAAGTCCATTGGCTATTCGCATGATCAAACGCGGATTGAACGCAGAGTTAGACGGTCAGCGTGGATTGATGGAATTCGCAGGAGACGCAACTTTACTTTATTATTTGACTGAAGAAGCACAAGAAGGAAAGAAAGCTTTTCTTGAAAAACGCGATCCTGATTTTCAACAATTTCCGAAGTTTCCATAATGGTGAAACATTGGATTACCGCCATGCGCTTGCGCACGCTTCCTTTAGCGGCAGCAGGTATCTTGGCTGGCAGTGCAGGATTGAAGGCTGAAATTTATTCGTCTTCTATTTTTGTATTGGCGCTATTAACCGCCTTGGCTCTTCAAATTTTCTCGAATCTAGCGAACGACTACGGCGATTTCCAAAACGGTGCAGATGGAAAAGATCGCGTAGGTCCAGCGCGCATGGTTCAAAGTGGAAATATTTCCGCAGAACAAATGAAACGTGGACTCTATGTTTCAGGTGCCATAGCATTCGCTTTGGGAGTTTTGTTGTTGAATGAAGTTTTTGTGGTGAAACGAAACTGGCTGGGGTTCGGAATTTATTTAGGCGTTGGAATCTCTGCTATCTGGGCGGCATTCAGATATACAGCCGGAAAGAATCCCTACGGATACAAGGGCTTTGGCGATTTGTTTGTCTTCTTGTTTTTCGGAGTTGTCTCAGTATTGTCAATGTCTTATTTTTTATCTGGAAAGGTTGGCGTAATCGCTATTTTGAATACAGTTATCGTTGGAATGTTAAGCATGGCTGTCCTTCACTTAAACAATCTTCGCGATCATGTTTCCGATGCGAAAGCAGGAAAACATACCTTGGTGGTAAAGCTCGGTTTTGAAAATGGAAAGAAGCTGCACTTTGTTTGGTTGTGTGCTGCATTCATTGCCGCGGTCATTGAAGTATTCATCACACCCGCGCATTACGCATTCTATTTGCTCCCTTTTGTAATACTTGTGGTGCATGCAAAAAAAGTTTATTCCTGCACGAATCCGCAACTTTTCGATTCTGAATTGAAGAAAGTGGCACTTTCAACTTTTGCAATTTCGTTGCTTCTACTTATTTTTTTACCGAACGTTTAAGTTCGAATAGTATATTTGAACATGGCTTCAAGCAGAGAAATTAAGGGGATTGCTATATCTTATTTATTGGCTATTGTAGGTACAATTTTATCTAACGAAACATTCGTTTTAAAAGATATCTTGTATGTCTTAAAGTCAACCCCACCTTACAGAAACACACAAGAGATTTATTTCATTTGGTTTGGATTTTTTCCCGCGCTGTTTCTTTTTTTGAACGGGTATACGATGACGCTCGCCTTTAAATCAAAGAAGCAGAGTAGAAGCCGATTAATGGGCCATTACAGTAGAAGAGGGATAGTGCTTCTTGTGCTGGGTTTATTTTTTATTGGTTTTTGGCCAGCCAATATTTTAGTTATTGCTGGAATTTGTTTTTTTGTTTCTCCCTTGTTTATTCGCTGGGATTCTATTCTTCTTCAGATTTTACTTTTTTCAGTAATCCTCTTGTCAACAGTGTTGGGAAGTATAGATGTACCTATTTACCCTTCTTTTTCAGGGATTAAAATTCTTGACGCCAACTTCATGAACATTGTCGGCTTTTTGTTTTTTAATGGCTATTACTCTGTGCTTCCTTGGATTTCGTTTTTTATTCTCGGAATTGTTTACGGTAAATCTCACGTCAGGTTTAAAGGATGGTTCCCCCCAATTGCCATATTAGGCGCAGTAATAACCATTGCTGGAATTGTTGTTCAACCCTTTTTAAATAATATGTTCGGAGATATTGGTGATTTGAATGTTTTCTCGAGTGAAATCATGAGCCTTCGCTTTCATAGTTTTTCTTTTATTCTGTTTGAATCAGGGCTTGTTTTAATGACTGTAAGTGCTATAAATTATTTCGGTAAGAAATGGAATGAAACTGTAATAGGTGCGAAAATTATTGGATTGATAGATCGATTCTCGTCTTCAAAATACACCTTGTACTTTTTTGTTTGCTTGGAAACTGGAATCCTTTGGTCATTGGTGAAAGGTGGCAACCAAGCACGGATCTATTGGTTTAAATCGGTCTGGATTCTAATTCCAACTTCTTTAGCAATGATGACGTTGTCATTTTTACTCGTCCTTTGGTGGAAGAAAAAAGTCACAGACAAAGCCCCTGTGGAATGGCTGCTCAAGAACATTTCAGGTTCTAGAAAATGAGATGGATATTTTCTCATCGAATACTTCAGTTCAATAAACCGGCGAAAACAAGTCGAGAGGTTCTTACAGAACGCGACAGTTGGATTCTGCAATTAGTAGATTTTGATGGAAATGTTTTGGGTGAAGGAGAAGTTGCTCCGTTGTGGGGATTAAGCAAGGAAACGAAAGAAGAAGTCTTGTCTGAGTTAGATCGCATAACCAACATAGAACATAGCACAGAAGTGTCTTCATACGTTTCTTCAGTGCAATGCGCCATAGATGCGTCACTCGCAGGATTCCATTCGAAACTAACAGATTTTCCTTTCCTGTCGAAAAATGAATTGAGTGCCATTCCAATCAATGGACTCATTTGGATGGACGATATTGAAGCAATGCGAATAGAAGCGAGAAGAAAATTCGATGAAGGAAACAGATGCATTAAACTGAAAATTGGAGCATTGAATTTCAACGATGAACTTAATCTCATTCGTGAGATTCGTTCATGGGGAAGTGAAAAGGAACTCACTATTCGGGTAGATGCAAACGGCGCTTTCGCGCTGGAAGTCGCAATGAATAAATTGAATCAGCTTTCGGAATTCAAACTGCACAGCATTGAGCAACCCATTAAGGCGGGTCAGTTAGAGAACATGTTTAAATTGTGCGCTGAGTCGCCTGTTCCCGTTGCTTTCGATGAAGAACTGATTGGATGTAATCCAGAAGATTTTGAACCGTTTCTACATTTAGGTAAACCCGCTTATTTGGTGGTGAAGCCTTCGTTGCACGGCGG
>JBIKVX010000226.1:0-3621 GCA_044356625.1 Flavobacteriales bacterium
ATCAAACATAACCTCGTCGATTGAATAGGTATTTCCATACATGTAACTATCAATGATTCTTTGATGAACACGAGGATGCATCAAGTGATTCAAACACTCTGATTGCATATCTAGAATACGATCGTGAATCTTTGGATCATCGCTTTTAGAATATTGGCTGAAGCCTCTTCTTTGATCCAATAGGTAATTGAATGTTGGAATAGCTTCATTCCAAACATCTCCTGCAAAGGCGTATTTCGCTAAAGCTTTCATGGCCTCTTTTTGTTTCACTTCAGAAACTGGCTCCAAGGGCTTTACTGAAGAACCTTGTCCTGCGTATGCTCTGTCGTAATGAACTCCGCCGATTTGACGCGTCATTACATTGGTTTGAATACCGTACTCTTTCGTTGCGATTAAAAAAGATTGAAGCAATTCCGCATAGCTTTCATTAGAAGTAATCAAATGCTCTTTCAATTTAGGCAGAACAAATTTCACTAACTCACAACGCTCCGCGCCGTATGCAACCGGATCGCTTGAAAGATCGTAGATGTTTACATCTGGATCAATTCCTCTTCCGGCAGCGCGCATATCGTCACCATCGTTTCCGTAAGCCAACTGATGCTCGGTGCTTCTTGCAGTAATTTTATCTAAACGCTCTCTTTCTTTCTGCTCATCTGAAACTGAAGCACTATATCCGTATTCAATCACCCACTTATCGTATGGACCTACTTTAACATCGCAATACAGAGCTTGTTCTTTCGGATTCATTTGATAGTTGAATGCAGGATATTCCATCACAGAATTCGCCAACCCTTCCTTATTAATTTTTTCTACATTCTTAATATCTGCAACCGACTGAAGCGTACTAGCGCGCATGTTGTGCGTAAGACCAAGCGTGTGCCCTACTTCGTGCAGAACCAAACGATACAACATCTGGCGAACTATTTCTTGCTTCTCTAAATCACTTGCTCCCATTACGTTTGCAGCACTGGTCCCGAAAATCAATTGCTCATTACTCATGGCCGCTGCGTTGCACAAGAAAGGATTACGTGCTCCTTTCTCCTTCAACAATTGCTCTTGCTCTTCGGTTAAAGAACTTCCCAAACGGAAAGTACGATCGGCATAAACACGATTGGTCAATGCAACCCATTCCAACATGATGTCAGCACCTAGTATTTCTCCCGTACGTGGATTCACGAAACTTGGACCGTACCCACCGAACGGAGGCGCTGGCGTAGATGTCCAACGAAGGACGTTGTAGCGCACATCTCCGGCGTCCCATGTCGCATCATCCGGCTGTTGCAAGCAAACAACAGCGTTCTTAAATCCAGCAGCTTCAAAAGCCACATTCCAGCGCTCTACCGCCTCTTTAATAATTGGACGAAACTCTACCGGGGTGGTGTTTTCCATCCAAAAAGTAATGGGTTGAATGGGCTCACTCAATTTATCATTCGGGTTTTTCTTTTCCAAATTCCAACGGTGAATAACATCTCTCCAAGGTGTTGCTGAAGCCACCAGCATATCGTTCACTTGTGTGGTGAAATAACCAACACGTGGATCATCGTAACGCGGTTTGAAATTATTCTGAGGTACAGATAGAAAAGAGTGTTGGTATTGAACTGTCACGTTTCTTCCGTCTGCAATTGCATCGCCGCCATTACTCGGAGAACTTGTTTCATAAACATACGACACAACAATTTCTGAATTCTCTTTGTATGTCCGAATGGAATTCACCTTAGATTTCTCTTTACTTAGACTTCCCAACGAAGCGTCTCCCCCGCGCGATGCTGGCATTTTTACCAATTGCATTTTTTCAGACAACAACAACGCGTCACCATCGATGAGCATTTTATTTCCATCTAGGCTTGTTGCTTCAATTTTCTCCGAAGCCAACACCGGATTATTTATATTTGAGAATGCCGATCTGCTGATTGCGTTTGAAGGATCATAATAGAAATTTGTGTTCGGCTGAACAATCTCTAAACGCTCGTAATTTTTTTTGAAAACCACAATTTTCGAATCGCCGAATGCCCCTTTGTGGTAGCCCGTCTCAACAGGAGCGTTTTCAATATAATTGAAATAAATAAACTCTTGATTCAATTGTGCTTTCTGAATTTCCATGTACGTTTTTCCTGTTACCGTATCAGTGTAAAAAGTAAGCAAACCTTCCTTCTTCTTGCACTTCTTAAGAATATCACCGTATTTATCTTCTGGTTTTTTCTCTTCCTTCTTTACAGGATCTTTTTTCTTTTTTGTCGGATTAACAGTTCCATATGCAGGAAATACCATAATTCCCGAAAGCGCGATGGCGAATAATGCTAGATGCTTTTTCATTTTCAAAATTTAGATAGGCGAATATAAATCAGGTTACGTTAAAAATAACTTACCTTCGCAATGGTAAAAAAATTCACCCTTTAAATGGAATCTTCCCCGTGCAATTCGAACTTACAAAAGATTTGTTGGCAGACCTCCGCAAATGGATAGGCGAAGGAAAGGATAGTGCTATACACGAATTTACCAAAGATCTTCACCCTGCTGACGTAGCAGAAATCATAAACGAGCTTCCAACCCAAGAGGGTGTCTACCTCTATCGCATTCTCGATGAAGAGAGCGCGGCAGATGTTATGCTTGAATTGGATGAAGACATTCAAGAGACTTTACTTTCAAATCTTACGAGCCGCGAAATTGCAGAGGAGTTAATTGAAAACATTGACTCTGACGATGCAGCCGACGTTTTGGCCGGATTAAGCGAAGAAAAGCAGGAAGAGGTCATAGCCCTTCTCGAAGATGAGGAACAGGCTAGCGACATCATGGACCTCATGACCTATGAAGAAGGTACCGCTGGAGCCATTATGGCTGTTGAGATGGTTACCGTTCACGAAGATTGGACAGTGGCTCAAGCCATTCGTGAAATGCGCAAGCAAGCCGAGTACATTGACAACATCTACTCTATTTATGTCATCGATGAAAACGAGCACATGCTGGGGATCTTGAGTATGAAAGCTCTCATATTCGCTTCAGCAAGTATGCGGGCCACGTTGAAGGATTTATATAAAGAATCAAAAGTTCGGACAGTCGATGTGAACACGCCCGTTGAAGAGGTGATGCGCATTATGAAAAAATACGACTTGGTTGTATTACCTGTTTTAGACGAAGAAAAAAAATTAGTTGGTCGAATTACCATCGACGATGTGGTGGATTTAATGCAAGAAGTTTCCGATCGTGACTACCAATTGGCAAGTGGTATTTCTGAAGATGTTGAGTCGAGCGATAGTATATGGACACTCACTCGAGCAAGACTTCCCTGGTTATTGATTGGAATGATTGGAGGAATGAGCGGCGCCTACATCATTGGTGTATTTGACATTACTGAATATCCCGCTATGGCTGTATTCATGCCACTTATTGCGGCTACGGGTGGAAACGTCGGGGTTCAATCTGCTGCACTTGTAGTGCGCGCACTTGCTAATCAGAGTGCATTTGACGAAACCGTTTGGCAGAAATTGGTCAAAGAATTTGGAGTCGGATTGCTCAACGCAGGGGTCTGCAGCGCTCTTATATTTTTAGCGAGTCAATTGTTTCATTTCGAATTATTGTTAAGTCTAACGGTATCGCTTGCGTTATTCTGCGTTATCATTTTTG
>JBIKVX010000044.1:0-10578 GCA_044356625.1 Flavobacteriales bacterium
TATTTTCCAGTTCGGCTGGGCCTTTGTTGCAAATGGATTCAAGGCTACTTCATTGGTTGAACGTCCTGTGTAGGCAGCAATGAATGCTGGAACAATTACATTCTGAGATAGAGAACCAAACCCATCATAATAACCTGAGTCATTCGGATTGACCAATTGATACGTTTCATTATTCCAACGGCTAGAAATTTCTTTTCGGTTTGCAAGGAGCTGATCGAAAATCGGGCTCGCATAGTTGTTCTCTTTATCATCTTTAACAAAGGCGGTGTTCCATGTTATTAAAGAAGCCGAGAAATTACCTGTTTCCATTGGAGATTGAAATGTGTAATCATCAATGGTTGGATCATATCTGAAAAACGAATTGTAATTTTTGCCCTCTTGTCTTGTTGCTGAAAGTTCTACTTTGAAGTAACGGAACGGTTCTAAATTCATTTTTGCATTCCACGTTTCTGTGAAGGTTTCATTGTATTGAATATTCAACGATTGACGTTGCACCAACCAGTCATTACTCGCCGCATCTGTTGCAAAATTCCTTCCTGTTGGATTACCCATTAAATCTGTATTCTGCTGACCGACAAGGAATCCAATTCCAGGGCCGTTAAATTGATCGTCGAAACCTAGAACACTCGTGCTGTTGGCGTACCCGGGCAGAAGTAATCCTTCATTCTTGGTATAACTTCCATTTACCGTGCGAACCATCATAAAGAATCGAAGTGCAACATCCAAAGGATCTACTTTTTCCTTTTTATCCTTCTTTTTTAAATCATCTCCGAAACCATCTTTCTTCGTTGGATCATCTTTCTTTCCGGCATCTTTTTTACCAGCGTCAGGCTTTTTTCCAGTTAACGCCTGCTTCAAACGAGGAACATTGTTGTAGAGCGTTTCAAAATTACCCTGCGCATTCAACTGAATTTGTCGACTATTTTGAATGGTGTTCCCCAAAGTGTCTTGAGTGAAGGGTGCGCGGTCCCATCTGAACGTTCCGCCATAACGCGCATCGGCACTCATGAAATTCAATAACGGAAATTTATCCAACGGCAGTTTATAGGTAACACCCACATTGTGATTGTAGGTAGTTGTTTCGCCGAAATGTTGAATATTACTCCAAACTGAATCTTTGTAGGACTCGTACCAATCAACATCGTTCTTATTTATTACTCCGCGGGGCTCTCCGACTAAGGCAATGTTGCTCGCAGTGAAATCTGTTTTTAAGTTCTTAGTTAAATCATACTTCATGGAATAGTTCCTTGTCCAATTCCAATTCTTTTGTGCTTGTGTTTGAATGAGCATATCACTATAGATACCTGTTAACTCCAGGGAGTTATTTCGAATTCGGCTTGTTTCATAGGAGCGATTCATTTCCGTTCTAAAACTCATTTGTTTAATACCCGCATAGAAGTTGAATTCCTTCAACCACTTCAGGTATTTCGATGTTTTAATGATTGGGAAATTCGCTAAAGGTTTGAACTCTTTTGGCTTATTCGTGAAACTATAATCGAAGGCACCTTGATATTGTTTTTGAAGTCTCCAATCAGTGTTGATGTCACGGAAGTATGTTTCATTGTAGGCGTATGAAACGGAGAAGTTATCTATTCCATAAAATTTCGGTTTACCTGCACTTGGCGGAGCAGACTGAGTTCCTGGCTTGCCTTTATCATCGGCATTTGGCAGGCCAACTCCTTTATCTGCAGACGCGTCTTTCTTCGGTGCAAATTTCACATTTGTGAAATTGATGCTTCTACGCTTGGTGTACGTTTGTGACTTCTGCTTCAGAGGTTTATTCATCGTAGGCAAATCAGTCATTTGAATATCTGGCTGAAGAGGACTGTATCGCGGAGTTTGAACATTCTCAGAAAAACCTAGATACATCGGCAACTGAACTCCCCAATCTTTCGGGAAGAATTTTCCGAGTTGAAGGGTACTGCTTGCATCTAACCCCATTTTCGTTTCTTGCTGCCTTTGCTGCACGCGCTGCTCAATGGCGCCCCAACCAGGAGTACTAATATTTCCAGAAACCGCAATGTTACCGAAGTCGGCCAGTTGAGCGTTGAGTCGAGCAATTGCCGCCGAACCTGACTTCTCATCAAATTCAGAAAGACGTAATTCATTTACCCATACGATCGCACATTTTCCTTTACCATCATCCGTTACTCCGAACGGATTTGTGTCTTTGTCGGGGTTTCGAATACCAATCATCATGGTTGTGATGTTAGCCAAATTCGGATTTCCCTTCACCGAAAGGTGAACGTTATTCGCTAGAATAGTATCTACGACAGACAATACAGAAGTTGAAGACGGACGATTAATCTTTAGATTTTGTAAATCTGAAAGTTGAATATCAAAGTTGTTGTCCGCCGGCCAGATTTCATCGTCGTTATTGGTATACCAAGGTGTGACACTCATCGGAACTTCGTACTCATAATAGTTTTGGTCGAAGTCTGAACCTAAACGAATGAATACAGAAACGTCGTTGTCTTTCAAGTCTGATTGAATTCCTGCAGCTTCTGCGTGAGCGAACATACGAAGGCGTTTGTATTGGCGTAAATCATACTTCACATTACGATATGTTGCACGTGCGTCGCCATCTTTCAAATTGCAAACGCTCAATGAAAGTGACTGCTCATTCAAATTTCTTAAGTTGGCGGAAGCGACGTCCTGTTCGCGAATAATTCCAGGAGGAACGGCGTAAGGCACTGGCTCACGGTTACCGTTTTCTTCAATGTTCACCGCAGCAATACTGAAGGTCGTTTCAGGATCGTCGTTGATCTCTTGCTCTTGATTTCCTGCTAAGGTGTAATCGTATTTTCTCCATTCACCGCGAACCAATTCCAAACGAGCAAAACGCAAGGTCACTGGCTCCTCCCAACCCTTTAAGAACATACGAATATAACGAATAGAGCGAAAATCGGGAATACTACCTACTCGCTTTTCGTATTCCTTTATTGGAATTTTAAATTGGTACCAACGAATTTGGCGTTCCTCATTATTGGCTGTTGTCTTGGTTGTAACAAACGTATCGGTGATGTAATTTTTACCGAGGTTTGCATCTCCTAAATCACCTGTACGAAGACTTACTTTGTATTGAAAATAACTTTCTATTGTGTTAAGTGTGATATCCTGATTGATATCCTCAGAGTTAGGAATTGTGGTAGCGGCAATCGGATATCCATCGGGCGTATTTGTATTCGAGTTGCCCTCATATCGATTGAAATTTTTGTACCGCTGAATTGTATTCAAGTCTGCTGCATCTGCCTGTGAGCTTCTGAAATAACTAAAATTATCTGCGGAAGGATCTTGTTGGTATTTCGCGTAGGCATCTGGAGCTAAAAACCCTTGCATCTGCAACAGCCAATTGGAAAAATAAGATTGCTCAGCAACTGAATTTAATCCGTCTAAACCAATGTCTTGTTGTTCGTAATTGCCCGAGGTGTAATCGAACGCATTCACCACGTTGAAGGTAGTTGGTGAAGGATAATTCCCCCAAGTTCCTTGTTCAATTGGGAGATCGTTATTTGCTGAAGGGAATCCGTTTTCGAAACTCATGTGAGAGTCGTTCATGATGTCCTCTGAAACGTTTCCTAAATTGAAATAAAGGTCACCACCCTGACTGTTCTCTGAGTCTTCATTGAACGGATCCATTACCCAAAACTGAATGAACTGCACGTTCGAAGTTTCAAAATCTGTTGTGGTTAAAGCGCGTTGAATACCTCCCCATCTCGATGAAGGATCTTTCAATGTACCGTCTGTATTCAATCCGGCAGACCGACCCGAATAACCATTCGGTAATTCGAAATTGTACATACCTCTTTCTTCCGGGTAATAGGATAAATCCAAACACGTGATGTTAGGTGGTGTTCCTGCAGGTAATTGTCTATTTGGGAAAACTTCCGATTCTAAAACCTCGCGCATGCGATGATCACTTTGCATATCAGCAGTAATGTTTGGCGGCGTGTATGAGCTGTTTCGATAGAAAAGAGGGTCAATGATATACCAAGACAATTGGGCACGGTTTGCTCCGTAAACTAAACTGTCTTCGAAATCTCCTTCCGGAAAAAGTGCAGATTGTGATTTTGGGGTTGACGCCATGAACCATTGATTCAACGAGCGCAAATCAATAACACTTTGACTTCCTTCGAAATCGTCTACGTATGCATTTCCATCTTTAGAAATTGCACGCGAGTGCCCTGGAAATATTTTCGCTGCCTCAAGACTAAACGTTACTGTAGATTTTTCTTTGGTTTGTATTCCTGGAATTCGATCGATCCATTTCGTAATGATTGGTACCTCTTTTTGGAAATTCATGTCGAAGCCCATCATTCCATTGTTTACAGGGTCGTCTCCCGCATTCACCTTTTGCGTCAGCGGCCGTTCTTTCAAATTCATGAATGTCGCACCCATTGCGAGGTTATCAGAAAACTTATAATCGAATCTGCTTCCTAATAATGTCTTGTATTGAAGATTAAACATGGAGTTACTTTCTACAGCAACCTTTATCGGTTGTCCCGAACTCATGATGCTTTCATTTAGGATAGTCACCTTTCCTAAGTTATAATTTACAGTAAAGTCTGTTCCTTCAACAAGTCTCATTCCCCCGGCTGTAACGGTAACAGCACCTTGCGGAATGTTCAATGCATTCAATGAAATTTCTGAACCTGATGCACTTTGATATTCCCCTTTTATTCTGAAGCGATTTAATTGAGGGAATCCGATTTGTGCTGCTGTTTTTGTAGAGTCGTACAGTGCTTGAAAAACAACTTGTGAGACCACTTGGGCCGCTTGGGGGGTATTACCTAGCCCTGCATATATTTGATCAGACAAATGCGAACCGAAGGGCTCTACAACAGGAAAGAATACCCTTCCGGAAGAAGCGTCTATTAATCCGCCAGATGTTGAAGCGTTTGGCACAAAGTCAAAGAAGCCATCACTTCCAGGCATCTGCTGCGCATCAATTCTGTCGAGATTCATCACTTGAAGCAACAGCTTTCCGCTTAGCGGTTCTCTCGGAATGTAATTCATGTTTACACCCGTAGCCGGATTGTTGTACCACACTTCTAACCTGAATTTTTCCGGAGAAATCCCGAATGATTCTAAGTTGTAGACGTTCTTCATCATGTTTACCCAAAGCGGAGAAGGGTCACCATTCGTGAGTTTCACCAAGGTAATTGATGACTTTAACATCTTGAGCATTAAGGCCTGTGGAGCTGCAATTCCGTCTTGCGAAAGCGTACCAACTTGATAGGTTTGTCCGTTCAAGGTGTATTCATAAGAGACCGCCAAAACTTCTGCATTATTCAGAGACTGCTTTAACGAAATGAAACCAAGACGAGCGTTATAACTGTATTCAGAGGGGGTTAGTTTCCGCGCATTACCTACGCGCTCGTAATGAATCCCTTGGCGCATTCCATAGCCTAGAGCTTGAATAGCGGCATTGGCATTTGAGAAGTCTAGAATGTTCTGGTTGTTGCTTACAACGTTGAAAAGGTTGTTGTTTTCATTGTCAGGATTTTGAAGTTGTCCGGGACTAATCAAAGATGAGTTGTTATAATCAGACGCCATGTATTGAGAGTTCTCTCCCAAATCCGTAAAGGCCATAATGTTTCGAACATCCTGGGTGTTGGCTTGCTGATTCACCACCCAAACCTCAATACGAGTAATGTTCGAACCGCTATTTACGACAGGCAATGAAGCTAAGGCATTGTCATAGTTGTCTCTGAAATATCCTGAAAGGAAATAGTGTCTATTGGCTTCGTAATTGTCCGCTGCTATATCGAATCGGGTGGTCTGTGCTCCGCCCTGAACGGTAATTTCCTTTCGCTCTCCTTTTTGTTGAGTTAAGATTGTGGTGTTCTTTAGCTTTCCCCATTGGGTTTCAATTTTGGCACCGAACAAACCAAGACTACCCGGCATAAGTGTTCCGGTCAACGGAAGCGCAACAGTTCCCAATTCAATCTTACGCATGATTTGATCTTCATCTCCGGTGTATTCCACCTTCATGTTGTTCTCAAATTCAAAGGTGCTTTCGGTGTTGTAATTCACCTTTAATTTCATCTTGGTGCCTATGTTACCAATGACGTTCATTTGAATTTTCTGATCGAAATTAAAATTGGTGTTTTTACGCTGACGTTCTGGAATACGGGGGTTTTCAGTGCGTTGAGAATTCAAACCGAATGTTAATTCGGCAGAACCTTGCGGACGAATTTCAATTTCATTCGATCCGAAAATGTGTTCGAAATTGTCACCGCCAACTTTAATTATCGGGGCAAATTCTTTGTTGGCTGCCGACTTATCATCTTTAATTTTATTCCAATACTTGGAAACATTTTTATCTAATTGAAAATCGAGAAAGTCTTGCATATCCATTGTCGTGGCTCGACGAAAATCGAATTTTTCTCCGACTTTTTGAATTACTTCGTACCGTCCGGTTACCGGATTGTATTCAACAGAATAATGGATATTATCTGGAAGAGGAATTTCGATTCCATTTCCCCCCTCATTTGGAGCAGGGCTATCATCGTTCGGCCAAACAGGAACTACGGTGTCTGGGACAAAAACAAAATTATGCTCTGATTTAGCTATCACATGTGATTCAACCGAAGTATTTGCCCATGCCAACCAACCTGAAACACAAAGGGCCATTACGAAAATGGCTCTTGATAGGATGCGGAGGACAACTTCTTTCACAATACTATATCTGTTTCAACACTTGCTTGATTAGTTCTTCCAACGGCAAATCATTTGCTGTAAGAAGAATTTTATCCAACATTTTTTCGGTTTTGGTTTTGTCTAGGCCCAATTGGGACAGTGCCACTAACGCATCTTGACGAGTTGTATTGTGCAGTCCGCCAACTTTTTCTACAAAAGTTCCATCAACCTTACCCACTTTGTTGTGAAGGTCGACTAAAATTCTCTCGGCAGTTTTCTCTCCAATGCCTTTGATTCGCTTCAAAGAAGGAAGGTCTTTACTGGCAATTACTTGAATTAACTCGTTTACATTCAAACTGGAAAGCACCATTCGAGCTGTATTCGGACCAACACCACTAACACTTACTAATTTCTTAAACAACTCCTTTTCTTGGTCTGAATAGAAACCGTAAAGCACCAAAGAGAAATCGTTTCCATTGACATGCAAATGCGTATAAAGCATGACATCCCCGTTGTTTGGAAGAGCAGAATAGGTCGCTAGACTTATATTCAAGAAATACCCAACACCGCTGCAATTGATCACAGCATGTACCGGTGATTTCTCAATGAGTTGTCCTGTTAGTGAGTAGAGCATATTATCTGTTTAAGGTTCCTTTGGCTTGAGCGTCAACAACGGCCACGCGAACCATGTTCACGATTTCACGCACAGAGCAACCCATTTGCAAGATATGATAACTCCTTTTCATGCCCAACAAAATTGGACCTATAACCTCCATTCCAGCAACTTCTTGAAGAATTTTATAGCTGATATTCCCAGCAGAGAGGTTTGGAAAAATAAGGGTATTCACTTTGGAATCTGCCAATTTCGAGAATGGAAAATTCTCTTTTCTCATCTCAGGATTCAATGCGAAATTCGCTTGAATCTCACCGTCTACAATAAGATGCGGATGGTTTTGATGAAGCAATGCTGCGGCCTTGGCTACTTTATCTGGATCAGCTCCATGCGAAGAACCGAAATTCGAATAGCTTAACATCGCTATTCGTGGGGCAATTTTCATTTTAGAAACTGCATCTGCCACCAACAAAGTGATGTCTACCAATTGCTCTGCGGTCGGGTCTCTGTTTACAGTAGTATCTGCAAAAAACATAGGTCCCTTAGGGGTTTGTACGATGTACATCCCGCAAACTGTTTTTATATCTTTCGCGGTTCCAATGGTTTCTAATCCAGGACGAATAACTTTTGCATAATTGCGCGTCATTCCAGAGATCATTGCATCTGCAACGCCGGTTTCCACCATCATTGCACCGAAGTAATTTCTTTCTCGCATGATCCGAGTAGCCTCGGTTTTGGTAATACCCTTGCGCATTCTCTTTTGATAGAAAAACTCGCCATACTTCTCTCGCTCTGCTTTGTGCGAAGCAAGACGCGGATCAATAATTTCTGCATCTGCCAAATCCAAATCAAACTCACGAATTAGTTCTCGTATTTTTGATTCTTCTCCCAATAAAATTGGAATAGCGATTCCATCGTCTTTGGCCTGCTCTGCAGCTTTGAGTATTTTTGGATTGTCACCTTCAGCAAAAACAACACGCTTTTTATCCTTTCTTGCGCGCTCTGAAATTCCTCTTGTGAGCGCATTATCGCGTCCCATTCTTCCAAGAAGTTCGCTCGCGTATGCGTCCCAGTCTGTGATAGGATTTTTAGCTACCCCACTTTCAATAGCCGCCTTTGCCACGGCTGTTGAAACAGCCACCAATAATCTTGGGTCATTCGGCTTTGGAATAATATAATCTTTTCCGAAGGAAAGGCTAGTAATATGATATGCTTCCATTACCTCTTCAGGCACAGTTGATTTCGCCAAATCAGCCAAAGCCTTAACAGCAGCCAATTTCATGGCATCGTTAATTTTCGTGGCGCGTACATCCAATGCGCCTCTGAAAATAAATGGAAATCCAAGAACATTATTGACTTGGTTCGGATGATCACTTCTTCCGGTAGCCATAATTACATCTGGACGAGCAGCCATGGCTTCTTCGTATGGAATTTCAGGATCTGGATTTGCCAAAGCAAATACAACGGGATTACTTGCCATTGATTTCACCATGTCAGCAGAAACAATGTTTCCCTGCGAAAGACCTAAGAACACGTCTGCATTCACTAAGGCCTCTGCCAATGACTTCTCATTCGAGTCAACAGCGAATCTTTTCTTCCTGTGGTCTATGTCTTCTCTTGAAATATTGATGAGTCCCTTTGAATCGAACATACGAATATTCGCGGGGTTCAAACCTAAGCCAATCATGGTATTCAGACAACTCAACGCAGCTGCCCCGGCTCCACTCACTACTATTTTTATTTCACTTAAATTCTTTCCGGCAATTTCCAAGGCGTTCAAAAGGGCAGCGCTAGAAATAATTGCTGTACCGTGCTGGTCGTCGTGCATAATTGGAATATCCAACGCTTCTTTTAGACGCTCTTCAATCTCAAATGCCTCTGGAGCTTTAATGTCTTCCAAATTAATTCCGCCGAAAGTTGGGCTGATGTTGATAACCGTATTTACGAAATCGTCAACTTCAGTGGCCTTCATTTCGATATCAATGGAATCGATGTCTGCAAATATTTTGAAGAGCATCCCTTTTCCTTCCATCACGGGTTTACTCGCCTCCGGACCTAGATTTCCAAGTCCTAGAATAGCTGTTCCATTGGATATAACCGCAACTAAATTCCCCTTGCCTGTGTATTTGTATACATCGTCAATATTCGCGGCTATGGCCTTAACGGGTTCAGCAACTCCAGGAGAATAGGCCATTGCCAAGTCTCTCTGTGTGCTGTATGGCTTCGTAGGTACTATCTCTAACTTCCCTTTCCTCCCTAACTCGTGATAATCTAACGCCTCTTTCTTCTTTATTTGCTTCATGTTCTTTCTTTGAGTTTGCAAAAATAAAACAACCTCGAAATTCGAGGCTGTCCTTGCTTAAATCTTTATTGAATTATTCTACAACTACTCTGAGGGTCTCCTTTCCTTTTGAAGTCAATAATGTAAATTGGTATACTCCTGCGGCATAATCTTGCGCATTGAGTAAGATACTTCCGGAATTACCTCTCACAGTGGATGTTTTCACGATTTTACCTTGTAGGTTGGTGATGATCAATTGCCCCTCATTTTCGCCTGCTGGCATTGAATAATTCATGAAAGTCAATCCTTTTATCGGATTACTTCCTGAAAGTTGAAGTTTTGAACCTTGTGGCTCCTCAATCCCGATTTCACAAGTCGACTCGTAGCAAAAACTAACGGTCTGACAAGCTTGATCCGTAGTATTAGCCGTATTGAAAAAGCAATAGGTAATTCGCGTTTCGCCTGGATTGCCTAATGGCTTGTAGTGGGCGTAAAAGGTATGGTTGGTATCACTTGCCAAAATAGTCTGCGATAGAAGGGAAACGTTTGTTGTTTCTCCATAACAAACTCCCCAACAAAAGTAATTCGATGTGCCTGGGATTTCCGTAACAACGCTTCTGCTGCATTTAACCGAGATTTGGACATCTGATATATTTGTTACGGGCCATTCAGCCACCATTTCCCCTGCCCCTGTTAAGGTAGAGGCTGTGGCATTTACTTGAACCACAGGATTAACCAATTCAATACTTTGAGCTGACATTCCTAGGAAAGAAAGCACGAATCCAAAAAAGAGAAGATTTTTTTTCATGTTCCAAAGATATAAAAAGTATTTGGGCGAAATATTTCTTTATATTCGTTGCCCTAAAGTAAACCTATTAAAAATTTAATCACATGAAAAAAGCTCTACTATTGATGTTTGTTGCGGTAATGTCCTCAACAATGTCTTTCGCTCAGTTGCCTGCTGGATCATTTGGTCAAGATTTCACAATCACAGACCAATTTGGTGTTTCGCACAACTTGTACAACTATTTAGATCAAGGAT
>JBIKVX010000228.1:0-3591 GCA_044356625.1 Flavobacteriales bacterium
ATCTTTTTCAAGAATTAATTTGAAAATTTTAAGTTGCTTGCTTTCAGGTTCGGCATTAATCAAAGCGCGTGCATGACCCATGCTAATGCGTTTCTCAATAATTCCAAATTGAATTTCGGGTGGAAGGCGAAGCAAGCGAACATAGTTCGTTACCGTTGTTCTGTCTTTACCCACGCGGTCTGCAAGCTTGTCAGTTGTAAGGCTGCACTCTTCCATCAAACGCTTGTAACTAATGGCAATCTCGAGTGCATTCAAGTTTTCACGTTGAATGTTTTCCACCAATGCCATTTCCAACATGCCCTGATCATCTGCCTCACGCAAGTAAACTGGAACCTCTGTAAGGTTTGCCATTTGGCTTGCACGGAAGCGACGCTCTCCTGAAATGATTTGGTATTTCTGTGAAGAAACTTTACGCACTGTAATCGGCTGAATCAATCCGAGCTCGCCAATGCTAGTAGCCAATTCAATTAAAGCGTCGTTGTTGAAGTCCTTACGGGGTTGGTAAGGGTTCGCTTCAATTTGCGAGATGTTCAATAAGGTAATTGGTCCAGCAACGTGTCCAACTTCTTTCTCTCCTGAAATAGGCGCAGTTTGTGAAACGAGCTCACTTTTACTTGATACTGGAGAATGCTCCAATAGTGCACTTAATCCTCTTCCTAATGCTTGTTTCTTACTCATGATCAACAGGAATGTATTTTTCGTCGCTGCCCATCTTCGTCAAATTATTTTTCTGAAGAACTTCACGCGCCATATTCAAATAGTTCACCGCTCCCTTACATGAGGCGTCATGCATAAGCACCGTTTGACCAAAGCTAGGCGCTTCTCCCAATGTAGTGTTACGGTGAATTAAAGTGTCGAACACCATCTCTTGGAAATGCATGCGCACTTCTTCAACCACCTGATTGCTCAAGCGAAGACGGGTATCGTACATCGTTAACAGAATTCCTTCAATGGTTAATTCTGTGTTTAATTTTTGTTGAACAATTTTTATGGTGTTCAATAATTTCCCAAGTCCTTCCAAAGCGAAATACTCGCATTGAACAGGGACAATGACACTTGCAGATGCTGATAATGCATTAACAGTGACCAATCCCAAAGAAGGAGAGCAGTCGATAATAATGAAATCGTAATCGTCTTTAATCTTATTCAATGTGCCACGAAGCATATACTCGCGGCTAGGCATATTGATAAGTTCAATCTCGGCCCCAACCAAGTCAATGTGCGAGGGAAGAAGGTCGAGGTTTGGACTTTCAGTGGTTATAATGATATCTCGTGGATCAACATCGTTAATCAAACACTCGTAGATGCTGGTCTTAACGGTATTCGGATCCACGCCAACGCCGCTCGTTGCATTTGCTTGAGGATCGGCATCAACCAAAAGTGTCTTGAATTCCAACACGCCCAATGCAGCAGCAAGGTTTATGGCGGTAGTGGTTTTGCCAACGCCTCCTTTTTGATTTGCAACGGTTATTATTTTTCCCATGATATCGGGGTTTTTAGGTTCTTTTTACTTGTTTCACGCGTGTTTCACACGTTTAGCGAAAGTACGTCGCTTTGTTCCCTAGAACATTTTTTTTCTGAATGAAGTTTTACACACGACCTTTGTGCATGGAGTGTTAATAGCCGTGAATAACTTTTTTAATTCGCATGAAATAAGAAAGTTAGGTAAGGATAGTTTAGCGTCGTTTAACTAAATTCAATTAAAATGATAGAAATTCAAGAGAGCGCTGACTGGCTCAGCAAAAGGGGAGTAGGACAGGTAGATGTGGGGATTGTTTTAGGAACGGGTCTGCACGGATTGGTGAACAAGATTACTGTGTTGAAGGAATTTAGCTACAGCATGATTCCCAACTTTCCCATTGCGACTGTTGAATTTCATTTTGGGAAATTAATATATGGTGAAATGAACGGAAAGAAGGTTCTCGCTTGCGTTGGACGCTTTCATTATTATGAAGGTTATTCAATGGATGAAGTGGTTTTGCCCGTTCGTGTAATGAAGTTACTTGGGGCAAAAGCAATTCTTCTTTCGAACGCAGCTGGAGCGCTGAATCCAGATTTCGCTCTGGGCTCGCTCATGCTCATCGATGATCACATTAACCTACAACCCGATAATCCGCTTCGCGGGCCCAATCATGATGATTTGGGAAATCGTTTCCCTGATATGTTAGAACCTTATAATAAGCGACTAAACGGATTGTTGAAAGACATTGCCGCGGAAAAAGGTATAACACTGAACGAAGGTGTCTACGTCTCTGTCCCTGGCCCAAATCTCGAAACCCGCGCGGAATATAGATTTCTTCGCACAATAGGAGCTGATGCTGTGGGCATGAGCACTGTTCCGGAGGTTATTGCGTGCGTTCACATGGGGGTTCCGTGCTGTGCAATAAGCATACTAACGGATGCCTGTGATCCAGCTCGTTTAAAGCAAACAAGTATTCAAGAAATTATTGCCATAGCAGAAAGTAGCGAGACTTATTTAACCGATTTGTATTCAGAGCTCGTGAATCGAATTTAGTTTTCAATAATTCCTCGTTTTTTTTTACACAGCCAGTCGTGTTTTACTTGGCTTTGTCGTATTTTCACCTCTGAATTTTTGAAAACCAAATAACCTTTATGAAAAAACTCTACGTTTTAGCTCTTGCACTAGTAAGCTTTGCTGCTGCAACAGCACAGACCTTCACAGCAGGAACGCTGCCAGGCTCATTCTACAGCGGAGGTGTTACAGGCGTTTGGGACATGAACAACGATGGATTGAATGACATCGTAGTTATGGACCAAAGTAAAACACTACGCATTTTATACCAACAAAACAATGGCTCATTTACTCAAGCGAATGTCGGCACTCAGTTGGGTTCTTCACAATGGGGAATGACAGTGGGTGATCTTGATAATGATGGTTACGCTGACGTAATTAGCGGCGGAGCATACGATGACCTTCACGTGTATCACATTGACGCGGCAGGAACTGCTGTTGAGACAACTCTTCCTGTTGGAATTTTCACTCAGGCTTGCACGCTTGGTGACATGGACAACGATGGATGGTTAGATTTCTTCGCTTGTCACGACGATGGTCCTTCTCACATGTGGAGAAACGACGGCGCTGGAAATATGGTTCACAAGAATACCATTATGACAGACGCTGCTGGTAATACAGTTTTAGATTATAACTTATACGCTGGTAACTACCCAGGTACTTCTGACCCATTGATGTCTGGAAACTACGGAAACGAGTTTTCTGACTTTGATCGTGATGGTGACCTTGACTTGTTGGTAGCAAAATGCCGTCAATCTTCGAACGATCCTTTAGATAAGCGTCGTACGAACTTGCTTTTCGTTAATGATGGAAATAATGTATTTCAAGAAGATGCTGGTGCTCGCGGATTGGTTAACCTGCAACAATCTTGGACCGCGACGTTTGGCGACATTGATAACGATGGTGACTTCGATTGTATGATGACTACGCACAGTAGCACATTAAAAATATACGAGAACAACGGTCTTGGATATTTCACAGACATTACTCCAGGTTCAGGATTGCAAAACGTTTCTGGATTCTTCATGCAAGGTCAAATGACTGACTTTGACAACGAC